>JAIXRD010000105.1 GCA_027485365.1 Cryomorphaceae bacterium
AGATGGGTTTGTCTTTTTAGTTTCTTTTTAAATAAAAATGAAATTTCTACTCATTTTCCTCGGAATCCTTCCCTTTGCCGTTAAATCGCAGTCTTTTGTCAATCGCACGTATAGTCAAGTCTATGATATTCAGGCTAAATCGGTGGTACAAATGGGTAATGGATCATATTTGGTAGTTGGAACACAAAGTTTTTCAAATGGATTTCTAAGTGTGCATGATGAAAACGGCCAATGTATACAAACAGCGTATCTGAGTCTAGGAGCACTTTCAAGTTTTTCAGAGTTTACGCAGCTTACCAAGATAAATGATACCCTAGCGCTTATAGGTGGAAAGATATCCATCGCGGTGGGCCCTGCAGAAATTTGGCAAGGAATTTCAATTGCCATTAATCAAGATGGACAAATTCTTTGGTCGTTAACAAGCAGTATAACGGATCCAGGAGCTGATGCCACGGTGCGGGATATTGAACGATTGAATGACAGCACGATGCTGGTGCTTACATCGAGTATTAGTAACGCAAGCAATGCCTTAAGTGAAGTTGATCTGTTTGGCAATGTGCACTGGACCAAAGCATATGATTTAAACGCGGATGGTTTTCAATTGAACGACCTGTGCATCGCAGACTCGAGTATTTACGCTTGTGGTTACCAGTTTGCCTTAGGTACCTTCTCGGGAATTATTTTGAAGTTAGATTCTCTAGGAAATGTAATCGAAGGAAATAAATACGACCATGTATCTCAGCCTGATTTCATTCAAGCAATCGCTCAACAACAGGGCCTCATCCTAGCCAATAGAGGTCATGCGATGAATAGTATGGATCTTATCAAGGTTGATTACAACGGGAATATTACTGAACAGAAAACATTTCAAAACGGGATGGGTATAGGCATGCCTGAAGAACAAGCGTCAAAGCCATTACAAGTTATCGATAGCGTAAGCTGTTGGTATTGGCAGGGCGGTGATTTTGGATCCTATGCAAATAAAATATCAACCTCCAATTTATTACCGATACAAACGCTGATGCACATGGGGAACATTCAGCGCATGATTGAACAAGACACGCTCGTTTACATGTTATCAAGTGGTCCGCTCTACGGAATAAAAAAGCAAGTCATTATGCAAAAACACTATGCCTTATCAGCGGTAGATTCTATCGATCAGTTCTTTACTTACTGTACCTATCCTAGTAATGAAAATCCCTTGAATGAACTTTCCCCAAGTAGAACAAGTTTTACCCCTTTGGTGAGTTCAGGTAATACTCCAAGCCCTTGGTTTTATCCATTCGTTTCAAACCAACCATGGACAAACGAGCCGTTTTGTGTTGAAATGTTGGGTGGATTAAATGAATCTGATATCAATTACGGTCCAAATCCATGCAGTGAATTGATTCAATTTAGCAATTTCCCAAATACAGCATTTACACTATCTAATTCATTGGGACAGGTTGTAAAAACTGGAAGCACATCTAACGAGGGTGAAATCTGGGTGAAAGAGTTACCAGTTGGCGTGTATCTAATAACCATCCTGGATCGCAGCTTGAAAATCATCAAGCATTAAGTTATCGCCCTCGAAAAAGCAAAGATAGCGCACCAGAAAATAGAAAAGCAACGGTACTAAATAACTTACCTGATAGCGGGATATACCTCACTGCTTTCCTTTTTTCTATAGCGGATAGAATTGACTTTGAGGCGTAAATTTTAGAAATACGCAAATATTTGTTTCGCTGAGGAATTGCAAGTTTATTTCCAACTGAATCAAGGGCATATTTATCCACATCATTCTCAACGAATCCCAAGTAAGTTATACCTACATGAATACCTGTTCCATGTAATTCAAGAGCCAGCCCATCTCGTAGTTGCCGCAATGCAGCCTTCGACATAGAATAGCTAATATAGTTCGGGAGACCGAATAATCCGGCCAATGAGGACAGGTATAAAATACTTCCTTTGGTTTTCATAAGTGCAGGGATTGCAGCCTTTGAAACGAGAACTGAACCAATTAAATTGGTATCCAACACTTCTTTAAAAATTGATACAGAGACTTCCTCCAAAAGACCATAAGATGAAATCCCAGCATTGTTTATGACCACGTCTAAGCGTTCAAATTTATCTACCGCAGCCGCAATTAACTGTTCTACTTCAGATGCGTTTCGTAAATCAGCCTTAAGGTAAATCGCAAGATTCGATGCAAGTGCGTGTATAATACTTGGGTCATTTGGAAGCGGAGTTTGTTTCGAATGAAAAACGACCAAAGCATTCAATGCTAGCAATTGTTTTGCAATTTCTAGTCCTAAGCCTCGACAAGAACCGGTAACCAATACAACTTTATTCTCCCACTTGGATTGCATAATCAAAAATAAGCATGGATGATAAGGGACTAAAACTGATTTGCACAAGACAAAAAAGTGCAGTTGTAATTAATATAAATTTAGGCAAAAAGATAGCTTTTCCTTAATCAATAATCGATTTCAACCCAATCCCCCAAAACGGAGTATATTTGTAAAAAAAATGAACATAAAAAACCACACCTTTATTGTTACGGGCGCAGGCAGCGGAATGGGTAAAGAACTTTCCTACCAAATCGTGCAGAAGGGCGGTTTAGTTATTGGAATTGACCGGAATCAAGAAACACTTGCTCAAACGGATGAATACTTGCGTGAATTTGGGGGGTTAAAAGCAAGCTATGTATTGGATATAGCAAACGCTGCAGCAATAAAAACAGTGTGTGAGGACCTAATAACTACCCACAAAACCATTGATGGGGTCTTCAATA
>JAIXRD010000349.1 GCA_027485365.1 Cryomorphaceae bacterium
AATCGACCATTACAGTTTCTTTAGTTGCACTTGAACCACCGCGACGTGAGCGGCGTGTAGTTTTCTTCGTACGATCTGTGTTGTAGATTTCATTAAAATCAACTAATTCAATCATACACATTTCGGCATTATCACCTAAGCGGTAACCTGTACGAATGATTCGGGTATACCCACCATTACGCGCAGCGATTTTAGGAGCAATATCTCTGAATAATTCTGTAACAACTTCCTTATTTTGTAGATAAGAGAATACTACCCGACGTGAATGCGTAGAATCCGTTTTTGATTTGGTAAGGATTGGCTCAACAAAAACGCGAAGCGCCTTTGCTTTAGCAAGGGTTGTATTGATTCGTTTGTGTTGAATCAATGAACAAGCCATATTCGAAATCATAGCCTTTCTGTGGGCTGATTTTCTTCCTAGATGGTTTAATTTATTTCCGTGTCTCATCTCTCAGGTCTTTGCGACTAGTCTCTGTCTAATTTATACTTTGCTACATTCATTCCAAAGGTAAGTCCTTTATTATCTACAAGGTCTTCCAATTCCGTAAGCGATTTCTTACCGAAATTTCGGAATTTCAATAAATCTGATTTCGCAAAAGAAACCAAATCACCAAGGGTGTCAACTTCAGCTGCCTTTAAACAATTCAAGGCACGAACAGACAAGTCCATATCGACCAATTTAGTTTTAAGCAATTGACGCATGTGAAGCGAGCTTTCATCAAATTCCTCAGTTTCAGTTTTCATTTCATTATCCAATGTGATTCGCTCATCAGAGAATAACATAAAATGCTGAATCAAAATTTTAGCAGCTTCCTTCAACGCTTCTTTTGGATGAACTGAACCATCTGTGGTAATATTAAGTACCAATTTCTCGAAATCCGTTTTTTGCTCTACGCGATAGTTTTCAATCGTATATTGAACATTTTTAATCGGAGTAAAGATTGAATCAATAAAGATAGTACCGAATGGAGCGTCTTCTATTTTATTCTCCTCGGATGGATAGTAACCACGTCCTTTAATGATTGTAAGTTCCATCTCTAACTTCACAGACGGTTCCATGTTACAAATCACTAAGTCCGGATTTAACACTTGAAATCCATTTGTGAACTTACCGATATCACCTGCTGTTAGGGTATTTTGACCAGTAATAGAAACTATTACCGTTTCATTATCCACAGAATCGATTTGTTGTTTAAATCGAACTTGTTTCAAATTAAGGATCATTTCCGTTACATCTTCAACCACTCCTTTCATGGTGCTAAACTCATGATCAACGCCCTCAATACGTATAGAGGAAATTGCAAACCCTTCCAGAGAAGATAAAAGAATTCTTCTTAGAGAGTTACCGATTGTAATGCCATAGCCTGGTTCAAGTGGGCGAAATTCAAATTCTCCATTAAACGCATCCGATTGGAGCATTACAACTTTATCCGGTTTTTGAAAATTAAGTATTGCCATTGCTGAAATTAAAAATTATTTAGAATACAATTCGACGATTAGTTGTTCCTTGATGTTTTCAGGGATCATGTCACGAGAAGGCATATTAATCAATTTACCTGTCATGGTTGCTCCATCCCAATCCATCCAATCTAATCTTTTGTTAATCGAGTTTAATGAAGAAACAACAGCTTCAAGCGATTTAGATTTTTCACGCACACTTACGGTATCCCCTGGACGAACGTGAAACGAAGGAACGTTTACAATTTCTCCATTCACGGTAATGTGCCGGTGACCCACTAACTGACGAGCAGCTCTTCTAGACGGTGCAATTCCTAAACGGAACACCATGTTATCTAAACGAGATTCGCACAATTGAAGTAAGTTTTCACCTGTAATTCCTTTCATTCGCGACGCTTTCTCAAACATGTTAGCGAATTGACGTTCTAAAATACCGTAGGTATATTTAGCTTTTTGTTTCTCACCCAACTGAATTGCGTATTCAGATTGTTTTCCTCCTCTACGTTTAGACGGCCCGTGTTGTCCGGGACCATAACTTCTACGCTCAAGTGCTTTATCAGGACCAAAAATTGGATCTCTGAATCGACGAGCGATTTTTGATTTAGGACCTCTATATCTTGCCATTGTTATTAATTTTTAGTCATGAATTAAGGCATTTTCCTTCGATGACTGGTTAAATAAAATTATACTCTTCTTTTCTTTGGTGGACGACAACCGTTGTGCGGCAGTGGTGTCACATCAATAATTTCAGTTACTTCAATTCCTGAATTGTGAAGTGAACGGATCGCTGACTCACGCCCAGCTCCTGGACCTTTCACAAAAACACGAACTCTACGTAGTCCGAAGTCATGTGCTTCTTTCGCTGCGTCTTCAGCGGCTAGCTGAGCGGCATACGGGGTGTTCTTTTTAGAACCTTTGAAGCCCATTTTACCAGCAGATGACCAAGAGATCACTTGTCCGGCGTTGTTTGTCAAAGAAACAATAATGTTGTTGAAACTTGCTTGGATATGTGCTTCCCCAGCGGCCTCAACCTTGACATTTTTCTTCTTCTTTTGATTGGATTTTGCCATGTTCTTACTTATTATTTAGTTACCTTTTTCTTGTTGGCAACAGTTTTTCTCTTACCTTTTCTAGTTCTAGAATTGTTCTTAGTATGCTGACCACGTAGGGGTAAACCTGAACGGTGACGGATACCACGATAGCAACCAATATCCATTAATCGCTTAATGTTTAATTGGATTTCAGAACGCAACTGACCTTCCGTTTTAACTTCGTTCACAGAATTACGAATTGCCGACAACTGGTCATCATTCCAATCTTGAACTTTTACGTTTTCGTCGATTCCGTTATCGTTTAGAATTTTTTTAGAAGTACTACGTCCAATCCCATAGATGTAGGTTAATCCGATAACTCCTCTTTTGTTTTTTGGTAAATCTATACCTGCAATACGTGCCATATATCTTATTTTATCCTTGACGTTGTTTTAACTTCGGGTTCTTTTTGTTGATCACATAAACCCTTCCTTTTCGCTTTACAATTTTGCAATCCGCAGTTCGCTTTTTAACAGATGCTCTAACCTTCATTTTCTATGTATTAATTATTTATATCTAAATGAAATTCTACCTTTTGTTAAATCATATGGTGACATTTCTACCTTAACTCGATCTCCTGGGAGGATTTTAATGTAAAACATTCTCATTTTACCAGAGATATGTGCAGTAATCACGTGTCCATTTTGAAGTTCAACACGGAACATTGCATTGGGTAATGCTTCCAAAATAGTACCGTCTTGTTCTATGGATGATTGTTTTGCCATTTCTTAAAATCCTGATAATTCGTTAGCCCCTCTTCTACCTCTCACCTTAGTGTCACCCATTAATGAATCCATATGTCGATTCAACAAATACGTTTCAATCTGTTGAAGTGTGTCAAGCACAACACCAACCATAATTAGAAGTGAAGTCCCTCCAAAGAACATCGCAAATGAATCATTAACTCCGGCAATTTTCGCAATTGCTGGTATCACAGCAATACCTGCTAAAAACAGGGAACCTGGAAAGGTAATTCGGGTTACTAAATCATCAATATGGTGCGCAGTGTCATCACCAGGTCTTACGCCCGGAACAAACCCTCCGCTTCGCTTAAGATCATCCGCAATCTTACGTGGATTAATCATAATTGCAGTATAAAAATAAGTGAACACTACAATCATCACCACTAGAATAACATTATACCATAAACCGTACGGATCGCTCAATATGCGTTGAACAATACCCCCTCCACCTTTGGAGTCGGTTGCGCTCAAAAATATAGTCATTGGAATCGTTAGTATTGCCTGAGCAAAAATGATCGGCATTACCCCACTTGCATTAACCTTTAGAGGAAGGTAATTTCTTGTTTGTTGTGCTTCTACCGCGCGATTTCCAACCACACCTTTTGCTGTGTTTAGCGGCACCCTGCGTACCCCTTGAACTATGAGAATAACACTTAAAATAATTAGCATTAACACGATAACTTCTAGTACTAACTTGATAAGGTTACCTCCTTCAAAAGACTTTCCAACCTCTGCAATGAAAGCTCCTGGAAGTCGGGATAAAATACCTACAGCGATTAACAATGAGATTCCATTGCCAATTCCTTTCTCTGTAATACGCTCTCCTAACCACACGGCGAACATTGAACCTGCAACTAAGATAATTATGGTTTGTGCCCACCAAAATGTAGATGGATCGTCCGGCAATGCACCTTTCTGTTCTACATACATTTTCAAGTAAGATGGTGCTTGAAGCGCACATATTACGATGGTAAGAATTCGGGTATAATTATTAATTACTTTACGTCCTGATTCCCCTTCATTTTGAAGTTTTTGAACTGCTGGAACAGCCATACCTAACAACTGCATGATGATGCTCGCTGAAATGTAAGGCATTATACCTAGGGCCAT
>JAIXRD010000180.1 GCA_027485365.1 Cryomorphaceae bacterium
CGGAATACAATCAACGTCAAATCGGAGGTGCCGTCAATCCGAAGTGGGTCGATTACGATAACCTTGCGCTTGTTTCACTTTATGATCAATATGCGCGATTACGGGACCTATCAATTTTAGGCATCGGAGCGGTATATGCGATTCAGATTCTTGACGCAGCAGTAGAAGCACATTTTCTTAGCTTTGATGTATCAAAAGATTTAAGCTTGTTAATTCGTCCTTCCTTTCTACATACTTCTGCAGTTGGATTGACGGCAAAAATCACGTTAAAATAAGGCCATGAAAATCGCGCTAATCGGATATGGGAAAATGGGTAAAATCATAGAACGCTTTGCGATATCGCGTGGTCATGAAATTGTATCCATTTATAATTCTCAAAAACCGTTTAAAGGGAATGAAGAATGTACTGCCGACGTAGCCATCGAATTTACACGTCCTGACACGGTGGTTGAACACATTAAAACAGCCATCGGACAAAAATTACCTATCGTAGTTGGAACGACCGCTTGGAGTAAATCACAAGAGGAAATTTTTGAACTTGTTTCCAAGACTCAAGGAAGTTTATTGTATGCCTCAAACTTTAGCGTTGGAGTCAATATTTTCCAACAATTAACGGAAAAGCTAGCTCAACTGATCGAATCACAAGCGCAGTACACCTTACGCATTGAAGAGACGCATCACCTGCAAAAATTAGATACCCCAAGCGGAACCGCGGTAACGCTTGCTGAAGGAATAATCGCAAACAATACCAACTACAGTGAATGGAAACTTGGTAACGAGGTATTATCTAATCAAATTTCTATTGTTGCCCATCGGGAACCGGATGTTCCGGGAACCCATGAAGTATACGCTACATCCACCATTGATACCATTACCCTTAGCCACGAAGCACATTCACGTGAAGGCTTTGCGCTCGGTGCAATCTTGGCCGCTGAGTTTTTACTCGGAAAACAAGGTGTTTTTACCATGAAAGATGTTTTAAATTTAAAATAACGCTATGAGTTTTATCTATTTCTACCTTCTTATCCTGATTAATCCCTTTCCTGGACAATGGGGTAAACAATTTCAAAAGATGGGCATAAGTTCATCCAATGCATATATTCCGCTGTATAATTATTACTTGGTGTTCAAGCATACGAATAAAAAACCATTTTGGACCATCCTAATGCTCATTCCAGGGGTTCATTTAGTAATGATGATGGTTGCCAACGTTAGTTTAATCCGTCGATTTGGTCGGTTCTCGCTAATGGACACCATTCAAGGAATCTTCTTCCCTTATTTCCTGATGCACCAACTGGTATCTGATGAAAAAGCAGTAGAAGTGCCAGTAACCAATTGGAATAATGCCAAAGAACTCGAAGCAAGAAAATGGGGAGATCATCTGGTACTGTTTATGTGTCTTCCAGTGCTCGGTCACGCACTAGAGCTCTTATTTTCTCTCATTTCAAGAAGAAAACCAGGGAGTAAAACAGGCGTTAAAGAATGGGGAGACTCCTTGCTCTTTGCCTTAATTGCTGCTACAGTAATCCGCACCTATGTGTTTGAGCCTTTTCAAATTCCAACAGGGTCCATGGAGAAAACCATGCTGGTAGGCGACTTCTTGTTTGTAAACAAATTAGCCTTTGGACCAAAAGTTCCGATTACCCCCCTCTCCTATCCATTGGTACACAACAACGTTCCATGGGTAAACATCCCTTCGTACTTAACAATAGAAAAAGGGTCGTATTTCCGCTTACCGGGCTTCGGGAAAATAAAACCCTACGACATTGTAGTGTTTAATTACCCATCTGGAGACACCGCTGTATATGATCCAAGGATTCCAAATGGGCTTATGGGGCATGATTATCATGGAATCATTAATAACGAGGCAATTTGGCAATTTAGAATTAAGAACAATTTATTAGGTAATGCAGTCAATTCCGCTGATTCTATTAAGTTTCTTTCTTTTATAGATAATATAGATTATTGGAGATCGATTGCAAGAGAGAATCTCAAAAATGGGTTGTTTCCTATTTATTCTGCAGAGAATGCTGAGGGCTTAACCCACGGTGGATTAATTTACCGACCGGTAGATAAACGAGAGAATTACATAAAGCGCTGTATTGGTACACCCGGAGATGTTATAAAAATTGAGAATGCCACGGTATACCGCAATGGAAAACCGGCAAAGATCTTTAATAACATGGCATTCAAGTGGGATGTGAGCAAGGCTACAGCTACCTTCAGCGCACAAGAAATGTTCGAACGCTTCGGACTTGAAAATGCACCTGATGCATCGCGTTACGATTACGAAGAAGGAGATTCTACCAATCCATATGTATTGAATATTTCACCACTCGAAAAAAGGAGCATTCAAAAAGTGTATCCAAATGCTAAATTCAGCGTGCATATCGATCGCCCTTCGTATACTGTAGAGAAACGCAAACCAAGTCCAGAGGAACTTATTGAGAACCTTGAATGTTTCCCTAAAGACTTCTATGTTAATAATACGATGACTGATTTCCAGGAATTTCGCGTACCGAAAAAGGGAACTACCGTAAGCATCAGTGCTAAAAACATTGCATGGTATAGACGGATTATTACAGCCTATGAGGGTCATACCTTGGTGGAAAAGAAAGACGGAACGATTCTTATCGACGATAAAAAAGTAAGCACCTATACCTTTGGAATGGATTACTATTGGATGATGGGAGATAATCGTTATAATTCTGCAGACTCAAGGGTTTGGGGATTTGTACCAGAAGACCATATTGTTGGAAGAGCCTCCCTCGTTTGGTTATCTAAAAGTCCATATAAAGGGTTCCGAATGGAACGAATTCTTAAAAATGTAAGCCAAGAAGGTTCATTTAGTGTACTTCAACTCATTGGCTTTGCCTTAGGAATTGGTGCATTGATTGCTATTTTCAAGTATTTGGCCTAGATGATTTTTCCTACGGCGTATTTTCCCAGCATCCATTATGTTCGGGAACTTTGTAGGCACAAATCCGTGGTGATTGATCAGCACGAACATTGGATAAAACAAAGCATTCGAAATCGATGTGAAATCCTTACGGCCGAAGGAATCCACCGGTTAATTGTACCCATAGCGCACAATGACACCAAACAGTGCATGGCTGAAATCAACATTAGCAGCGACAATTCTTGGCAAATTAAACATTGGAGAGCCATAAAATCTGCCTATGGAAAGGCGCCTTATTTTGAAGCCTATCACCTAGAGATTGAGTCAATATTACTGGCGTATCCAAAGTCACTTTGGGAACTTAACCTCCAAATTTTAAAATTTCTAATTGACGCATGGGATTTACCGGTATCCCTTAAGCAATCAACAGCGTTTATTCCGTATGTCGAACAAGACTTAAGACATAAGAACTGGTTGAGTCGTGAGCCGCTTAAAGAATATCAGCAGGTATTTAGCTACGATAAACCATTCTCGAGTAACTTGTCTGC
The DNA here is from genome assembly GCA_027485365.1 of Cryomorphaceae bacterium. GTDB lineage: Bacteria > Bacteroidota > Bacteroidia > Flavobacteriales_D > Crocinitomicaceae > UBA952. The sequence continues at coordinate 3,448 of JAIXRD010000180.1, forward strand.
ACTTGATTTATTGCTGTGCGAGGGACCAATGGGCAGATTACTTCTATTGGATTAACGTCCAAAAACCAATCCTTTCCCACCTTTAGATTGCCACAACTTATTCCAAGAAATCCGCACGATTGAATTCTTGATTAAATCCTCATTCGAGATTAATAAATCTCCATTTTGAGCGAAGGTTAATCCGGTTGGATTAGGGAACAAACTGGCATCTAATTCTGAATAATTTTTAACTACTCCGAATTGATCAAAAACGATTAAAGAACGATCGTTACCTGATAAGATATAGACCTCGTTGGTTTTTGGATGAACTGCTATTGCATTTGGAATAATAGTTAACCCATGAACCGTATCTTTCAATTCGGTAATTCGATTAGCATGGATTCGGATACCATTCTCGGCAGCAAAACGTTCAATTTCATCCACGTCAAAAGAAAACAAGGGAGCAGATGTATAGCGATTCTTATTTACATTGAACGTATACACTGATCTAAGTCTATTCGTTGTTGGATTTTCAACCTCGGGGTTAAAATAGATTCGATGTGTGGTCTTGTGAAAACAAGCAGAGGTACTTGTCCAATTCGGACGAGTATTCGAAAGTTTACGAGTTGATGAAGAGTCATAAGGGAATGCGGAAACAAATACATCCATTTTCTCATCAAACAGATACAAAAGGCTATCTACCTGAACAAACGAGGACAGTGTAATATCTGAGGTTAGTGGGCTGACCAATGAAAATGACGTTGAGTCTGTATTTAAAAGCACCAACGAATTCCCACCTTTTCCTTGCATAGCCATTAAATGCATACTATCAAGGCTCGTAATCTCACTGAACGGCAGCAAGCCGGTGGGTAAAAATTGAATACTTGACGGATGTTGCAAATCAAAATAACCGCTTTCTTTTTGAAAATGCGTTGCTTGAAAACGGTAATACTGGTCTACCCCGAATGACTCAATTGCTTTTGTTGCAATAAATGAAAGGGTAGCAAGAACTAAAGAAAAAGCAATTTGGCGCTTCATACGTCAACGAAGTTATAAAAAACATTTCAATAAATTTTGATTCATTAACAAAACTTATAGTTGATTATACTTGTTAAATAGCGCCTACTGAACTACATTTGTTTTAATTGAAGATAATTATACGGATTATGAAAGTTACGCTGTTTGTTCTTGTTTTAGGGTTCGTTTCCAACACCTTTGCTCAAATGAGTATTTCAGCGGGTACAGGCATCTTAAATGGAGTTGGTACGCTACGGAAATCCTTCGGATTTAACCTAGGACTTGAACTTCCAAGATCAGGTGACTTGACCTTTTTCATACGTGCTTCTGCATTTTTACCTAATCAGGACAGTACAACCCGCTATGCGAACATGACGGCAAATGATGTAACAACAACCCCCTACACGCTTTCCGTTCCCTATAACATTAAATCCCACACATTTTATGTTGAGGGTGGAACAAGATCGTACATGTTAAATGATTACGACAATGGTTTTGCGCTCTACGGTGGCAGTGTATTTGGAATCGGAATTAATACGACCAGCGCTAAATTCTCGAAATTTGATTATACTAAACAATATGAATGGGAAGGCTTATATTCGCTTCCAAACGCTAATCCTACCAAAGGAAGTATCTATTATTTAGCATTAGGTATACAAGGCGGCTTTAAATACACTATCCCAGTGCGGGGCACCTTGTTTTTCGATATTACAGGAACGTATTCCGTGTTGAATTTAGCGAATAACAGTGCTGGAGAGAACAGCCATACCTACTCGCGTTTGAATTTCTTATTCCAACTGGGGTATCGTCGAGATTTATATTAATTCCATGATTTTTAGAAGGGTTTCCTCTATGGAACCATTCGCGTCAATGACCCAATCTGCCTTGGTATAAACAGGCGCTCGTTTTGTAAGTTCTTCATCAATATATTGCATAAGTTCAGCGCGAGGCTTATCCTTCAATAGCGGACGACTCGCGGTCTCATCAATCAGTCGATTAAGCAATACATCCTTATCAACGAGCAAGTAAATTGAGATGCAATTATTTGAAATCCATTGCCAGTTCTCATCATCTAAGGGGAACCCGCCTCCGCACGAAATAACCATGGGTGCTTTTTCATTCATTTCAAATGTGAATTCACGTTCCATGGCACGAAATACAGGCCAACCCTTATCGCTTACAATTTCCGTGATGGACCGCCCCTGTTTCTCTTCAATCCAAGAATCACTATCCACCCAAGAAACGCCCAAATGTTGAGCCAATGCTTTTCCAAGGGTAGATTTACCGGAACCCATAAAACCCAACAAACACAAATGCTTCTGTAAACTCACCCTTTTTTTTAACTATATTTCTCAAAAATACCGAATAATGGATTGCTAGAAGAATATTTTTGGTATATTTGCACCCTCAAATCAGCGATTCCGTAGCTCAGCTGGTAGAGCAATACACTTTTAATGTATGGGTCCTGGGTTCGAATCCCAGCGGGATCACAAAAAAAAGTCCACTTCGAAAGAAGCGGACTTTTTTGTTTAGAACCGAACCAAGCTGGCTTGAGTGAGGGATTAAACAAAAAAGTCCGAGCCTTGTGCAACAAGGTGGACTTTATGCTTGGATTGAGCCCATTTCACGGAACACGAGCATGCTCGTAATCCCCAAATTTTAAATTTTTTAGGGCCGAACCAAGCTGGCTTGAGTGAGGAATTAAACAAAAAAGTCAGAGCCTTGTGCAACAAGGTGGACTTTATGCTTGGATTGA
>JAIXRD010000109.1 GCA_027485365.1 Cryomorphaceae bacterium
AATTGGATTCCATTCTGCCCCCCATTATTCCATAGACGGTTGCTTGCACCACTCCCTTCCAATACAATATAATTTCTAGCACAAATCGTAGTATCATTTCCCGCATTGATAAGTGGGTTAGCCACTAACACTGATATCACTGTGTCTATGGCACAATTTCCGGGGGTGGGGGTAAAGGTATAGGTGCTTGTTCCTACTTGGGACGTATTAATATTTGATGGATTCCAAGATCCCGAAATCCCATTGCTACTGGTATTAGGCAGTGTGGCAAAATCGCCTAAGCAATAAGGCCCAAAATTCGTAAATGTTGGAGATAACTCTGCGCTTACTTGAATTTGCTGCACAATAGTGTCGCCGCATTGACCAGCCTCAGGAGTGAAAATATATGTGCCTAAACCCTGAATATTCGTATTAACTGAAGGTGGATTCCAACTCCCACTTATGCCGTTATTGGATGCGCTTGGTAGTGGAGCCACAAGCGTATTTTGGCAATAAGGTCCTAAATTCGAAAAGGTGGGTATTACACTGCTTATAATTGTTATTGTGAGATTTTCTGTGCTGCCGCATTGTCCTGCTGCGGGTGTGAATGTGTAGGTAGTTGAACCTAAGGTTGAATTAACTATTCCGGGATTCCACGAACCACTAATTCCGTTAAGCGAAGTATTTGGAAGCGTAGGGAGTTGTGCTGAAGGGCAATATGGACCGTACGTATTGAATGTTGGAGTTATGTTCCCGTTCACCACTACAGTTTGAGTGATTGTGTTAGCGCATTGTCCGGCGTCTGGGGTAAAGGTGTATATCGCACTGCCGCTGTTAGCGGTGCTAATGCTAGGTGGCGCCCATGTGCCTGTGATGCCATTGTTGGATGTGTTGGGCAAAACGGCAGGAATTACACCTTGGCAATATGGTCCAAAGTTTGAAAACGTTGGATTGATAAGTGCCCCAGCGTTATTCACTTGAATGCTATCATTGTTAATACATCCACCAGAGCCTACTTGAACGTAATACCAACCTGCACAAAGATTAGAAACAGTTGCCGAATTACCAACGGGTTGCCCCTGGGCGTTAGTCCAAACATAAGAATACACACCATTCCCACCACTTGGTGAGGCAGTAGCACTGCCATTGCATGTGCAAACAGCAGGTTGAGCCGATGGATTGACCACCAAAGGTGCAATAGGACTACAATTGTTGGTTAAAGATTGAATGTAGGCACTATTTGCGGCATTATTCCCTAATCCTGGTGTTTCAAAAAAAGGCGAAGACCCACTTGACCAGTTATTTTGTGCGTAGGGGTTGTTACTTAAACTATTAAAATAAAAGACCAAAGCAGTAGATGGCCCAGCAAAATATATAATATTGTTTGAAGAGTTATTTCCCCAACTAATCGCATGTGCTGGAATACTGGTGTTAATAGGTGCATAAATTTGGTACGAGTCACCAGTATTAGCCATTCCAGTATAATTCCAAAAGCCTCCTGCTGTCCATCCAACCAAAGGATACGTTAAAGGAGCGGCAGCTGATGGGTTATTTGCGTTCCCTTCTATTAATCCCGAAGATACTGGAATTATTAACCGACAATTTCCGTCATTCATACTAAGGTCATTAGCTGGAATTGAAGCGTTTATGTCCATGTCATTGAAGATAACAATGAGTGTCCCAACCGGTATACAGGACCAAAAAACCGAGTTGGAAAATCTCAATGAGCCTTGAGCTAAACCGACTCCAGAGGTTGATCCTGGCGTAAAATAAGTATTGTTGTCATCGAAAATCCATCCACGGAGGTCAAGGCAGTTCGCATTCGGTTGACAGGGATTCAATGGCCCGGTTGGTATAACCAAGAACTCCACGTATTCCTTTGACCCTGATGGGCCTTGGGAAATTTCATTAATAACAAGGGTTTGAGATAAAACAGATACATTACCAAGAATAAACAGTATAAAAACGTTCAGTCTTAGAAAAATACGCATAAAAATTGCTTTTATCAAAGGTATACACAATCTTTAATAATCATTAATTTTGGATGCTACCTAACAATTATTTAATGCAGGAAGATTTTTTTTACGATATTTTACACAAGGAATTACGCACTCATGTAAACCCTCTGCTTGCTACAAAAATGGAAGCCTACATGCGAAACAAGTTCCTCTTTTTGGGTATTATGAGCCAAAAACGACGTGGGATTTTAAATGAAATCAAAATGCAAGGGTTGAATTCTTTAAGCCCAAACCAAAAACGATCTTTGGTAGTCAAATTATGGGAAGAAGAACATCGAGAATATCAACTCGTAGCCTTAGAATGGTTGATGAAATGGAATCCAAAAGAATTTATGGCATCAGACATTGAGCTGTTCGAGTGGTTAATCACAACCAAGTCGTGGTGGGATACCGTGGATGGCATCGCGCCAAATGTGGTGGGTAAATTCGCACGCGTATTTCCAGAACAAATGAAAGAGAAACTTAAGCAATGGGAGTCCCATGATTCCTTTTGGATTCGTCGGGCTTGTTTGATTTTTCAGTTGCGGTACCGAAAAGAGACGGATTTAGTCCTCCTACAGTATTTCATTAGCCGATTTAAACCAGAACGGGAATTCTTCATCCAAAAGGCCATTGGTTGGAGTTTGCGCGAGGTGTCCAAATGGAATCCAACGTGGGTTGCTGAGGTGGTTCAAGCGGAGCAACTTACTGGCCTAGCCAGGCGCGAGGCGAGTAAATACATCTAGTCCACTTTATTGTTTATTTTTGGGGCATGAAGCTAATTTATCCTATTTCGTGTTTCCTTCTACTTTTTGGCTTTCTCCAGGTTGGCCATGCCCAAGTGCGACCTACCAACGGTGTAGCCATTTCAGAGATGAAAAAAATTGCATTAACCAATGTAGATGTTTATGTAAGTCCGAATAAAAAGCTCGAAAACGCTACGATTTTAATTCAAGCAGAACGAATTTTAGAGGTTGGAACCAATGTAAATATCCCGTCGGATTTTGTAATAATGAATAAGGAAGGCCTGACCGTTGTGCCTTCATTCATCGAACTATATACGGATGCAGGAGTTGTTAAAGCTACTTCTCATCATCAAGGTTCCTATCCACAATTAGAGTCATCAAAAGAAGGTGCTTTTTATTGGAATGAATCCATTCATCCGGAAATAAATGCAGTGGATGGAATTAATTTAGCCGACAATAAATTTACAGAGTTACAAAAACAAGGTTTTGGGTTTGCCGTACCGCATCAAGCCGATGGCATTGTCCGAGGTTCTGCACCCTTAATCGCATTAGGGAATCTAAATCCCTTGGAAGCAACACGCACAAATGCTTCAGCGTTTTTTTATTCCTTCAATAAAGGCGTTTCACAACAAACCTATCCGTCTTCCTTAATGGGCTCGATTGCCTTGTTGCGTCAATCGTTTTACGATCTTGCTTATTATAAAAAGAACCCTGTAGCAGACATAGGCAAACAATCGATGGACCCCTGGGTAGCTAACGATAACTTACCTGCTGTTTTTAAGGTAGGGGATAAATGGGATATTTTACGTGCGGATCGCATAGCGAACGAATTTAAACGTCATTTTATTTATGTCACGGTAGGCGATGAATACGCCCTTGTTGATGCGCTAAAACCCTTGAATCCAAAACTCGTTGTGCCAATTTCTTTTCCAAAACCGGTAGATGTTTCCGACCCCTATGTCGCAAAAAATGTCTCGATACAAGAATTAAAGCATTGGGAAGCTGCGCCGTATAATTTCAAAATACTTACCGATGCAGGTATTTCGAGTGCAATTACCACGCAAGGGCTTCCCTTAGCTGATTTTTGGAAAACCATTCGCAAACTAATTTCGATCGGAACAAGCCCTTCTACAATCCTCGCTTCGCTTACCATAACGCCTGCATCCTACCTTGGGTTAGATTCAATGGTAGGTACCCTCGAAGCATCAAAACTGGCAAGTTTTAATGTCTTTTCAAAAGATCCATTTGTTTATGAATCCACCATCTTGGAGTCATGGTCACTCGGGAATTGTCTCGCACTTCAATCCGCTAACTTGGTGAATGTGCTTGGAACGTATAGCTTAAACCTAAAAGGACAGCGATTTGAAATGAAGGTGTCTGGAGAGAATCAAAAACCCAAAGCTACACTCATTGAGTATAAAGACTTATGGGATTCTAAACTCAAAGTATTTAAGAAAGATTCAGTAATTACAACGGTTTCTTTTACCTTTTCAGACCGGGACGTAAACCTACAATTTGCCCTTCCGAATGCCGAGTCTAAGATGTTTTTGCTTCATGGTAAAATTTCTTCTAACGGTTCTGTTTGGGAAGGAGACATCACCTATCCGGATGGAAGCTGGGGACAATGGTCCGCCATACGTAGGGTAAAAGATACCGAAGCTTCAACTCCAATGAAGATTGAGTCTAATCCCATTCCAGTAAGTTGGTTTCCAAATATGGCTTATGGTTCAAAAGCGATGCTTACTCAGCAATCAACCGTTTATGATCAAGTTACCATTTGGACGAATGAATCAGAGGGTATTATAGAAAAGGGGTACGTAGTGGTTCAACAAGGAAAAATAACCTATGTGGGGTCTAGAAAACCGCCATATCCTTCCGGAGCACGTATCATTAACGGTGCTAACATGCACTTAACTTCAGGAATCATCGATGAGCATTCGCATATTGCCATTTCAAGAGGAGTTAATGAAGGGGGACAAGTGGTTTCTGCTGAGGTTAGCATCGGCGACGTCGTTTATCCAGAGGAC
>JAIXRD010000167.1 GCA_027485365.1 Cryomorphaceae bacterium
AACTAACCGCATTGCCCTTAACCGAAATTGTTTCAGAAAATGAATTTTTTGATTACGAAGCGAAATACCAAGGTAAATCAAATGAAATAACCCCGGCACGTATTGCTCCGGAATTAACATCTACCATTCAAAAAGAAGCTAAAAGAATCTATCAATTACTAAACTTAAAATCGATTGCTCGCATTGATTTTATGTTGGTTGGAGAAACACCCTATGTAATTGAAGTAAATACTACCCCGGGATTCTCTGCAGAAAGCATCGTACCAAAGATGCTCGCCGAGGCTGGAATTAGCATCACTTCCTTTTGGGAAACGATTATTGAAACGGAACTAATACTGAGCTAGCTGATTAAGCAATATTTCCATTTGCTGTTTCACCGTTGATTGGCTGCAACTATATCCACTAACAACAAAGGCAAATGCCAACTTTTTTCCACTCAAGGTATGTATATAACCCGCATAGGATTTAATTCCAGTCATTGTACCACTTTTGGCATATACACGACCTTCTCCGGATGCCCCTTTGCACAATTCACTTATTGTTCCGGATTTCCCGGCAATCGGTAGTGTATTAAAAAACTCCTCTGACACGGGACTGTTTGTCATATAATCCAATAAATCACAAAAATGTGATGCTGCAATGCGGTTATTACGAGATAAGCCGCTACCATCATATAAACGCAAACCCATGGTATCAATTCGGGTAGCAAGGAATTCTGTGTATATCTTGAGTGCTTTAGAATTTCGACCATCTCCTGTAAGCTTGTATGCCACTCCATTTAACAAGCCCTCTGCAAACAAATTTACACTTTTTCGATTCGTCCATTTTGCTATTTCCTGGACACTGCGACCATAGGTAGCAAACAACCTATATAAACAGTCATAATCAGGAATAGCCATTCCGCGCGCAGGAAAAACTCCACCGCTTACCTTAAATGAATCTAATAGAAATCGAGACTTAAGAACTTCAGCAAAATTGAATTCAGGATTTGCAACTGAGCCTCTTACCATATAGCTCGACTGATAGGCAGGTAATTTCCCTGTTGCAATTCGGTGTTCATCGTATGCCCTGCCTTGCAAATTAGAATGATCGCCTTTTACACTCGCGCTTGTAATTTTATTAATTAACTGAAGGTTTGGTTGCATGGGTGATGTACTGATCAAACGGGCTCTACTTCCCGGTTTACCCGTTTCAAAATAATATCTTGCCACGTTATCATAGAAGTTAAGTCCGGCAGAAAAAGCCCCGAAATAATTACCCGCATCCCAACCCGACCAACCATACGGTGTACCCTCATATCCAAAACTAGAGCCATCTACAATCACCTTACCTTGAATTTCATAAATACCTAATTTCTTTAGGCTATCAATCCATGCATCCATTTCTTCAAATTCTTTTCCTTCCCCATTAAAGAACTTACTTCCAAAAGAAACATCTCCCCCTCCTTTAATCCATAAATTCCCTTTCAAGACACCCTGTTCAATCAGACCATCAGTAAAAAGCGTCGTTTCAAATCTATAATCAGGCCCTAAAAGTTCTAAGGCCATGGCAGTAGAAAATAATTTTGTAGTTGAGGCGGTGGCAGTAGGAAGCATGGGATTGAATGACAACAAGGTATCTGAACTTGATAAATCAACTGCCAAGATTGAGATTTTTGCTCCTGAAAATGACCTATTTGTTACGAAACGCTTTAGCAAGGAATCATAAGATTGAGCATTCAACAACAAACTGCTAAAAAAGAAGAAAAGGAAACTATATCTTTGCAGGGTCCTCATTAGTGCAAAGATGGCAAATCCAAGATGCAGAAATTCAATGCACGGAAAGGACTTTTCAACACCAACGCATGACAAACTCAACCGAAAGCCCCGTAAATGTACTGCGTATTATTAACCGATTTAATGTGGGTGGGCCGGTTTACAATGTAACATATCTTACCAAATTTTTACCCAAACCCTATGAAACCAAACTTATTGGCGGGTGCGCTACATCCTCAGAACAGGATGCTACGTATATCCTAGAATCGCATGGTGTAGCATACGAAAAATTAGACTCGATGTCTCGAAGCATTCGGTTTTTAGGTGATTTACGTACATTTTTCGCGTTGATTAAACTGATCAAAAGATACAAGCCTACCATCGTGCATACGCACGCATCCAAGGCTGGGGCATTGGGTCGAATTGCAGCCAAACTGATGGGTGTTCCTGTTATTGTACACACCTATCATGGTCATGTATTTCATGGCTACTTCAATCCAATGGTCACAAAGCTGGTTATTCTACTTGAACGATTTTTAGGCAGGATAAGTACGAAAATCATTACCATTTCACCGGAACAGCAGCATGAAATAGTAAACAAGTTTAAGATTGTCCCTTTAGAAAAAACAAGCATCATTCCCTTGGGATTTGACCTGAAGCGATTTGAAGAAAGTCATTCCAAACGCGATGAATTAAGAGCCGATGCCAGTATACCTACTGAACAATGTGCTGTAGCCATTGTGGGGCGTTTGGCTCCCATTAAAAATCACCGTTTATTTATTGATGCCGCAGCGCTTGTGGTCCGTCAGTACCCTAATGAATTTATATTCTATGTAGTTGGAGACGGTGAACTAAAAACAGAAATCAAATCCTATATAGAAAATACGTATCCATTGTTAAACGAAAACATAGTTTTTACCTCATGGATAGCAGATATGACTACCTTGTACCCAGCCATGGATATTGTCTGTTTAACGTCGTTAAATGAGGGCACCCCTGTTTCTTTAATTGAAGCCCAAGCCAGTGGTATACCGGTAATAAGTACAAATGTGGGGGGGGTAAAGGATATTGTTCAAGCAAATGAAACCGGGATAATCATGGAAGGAAACTCCGAAGACGAATTGGCTAAACACCTCATTGAATTGTATCTAAATAGGTCCTTAAGGATGAAAATGTCACAAAATGCTCGTAACTTTGTAAAGGAAAAGTTTACCTATCAACGCTTAGTGGATGATATGGATAGTTTATACAAGACCTTACTTTCTAATGAATAAAACGTTTTTAATTTATTGGTTTACTGCGCTATTCCTCTCGTCATGCAGCGTTTATAATTCGAACAAATTACTTTCTGATTCTAAGGATCCTACTTATACCATAGAAAGCGTTCAGCCTAAAAATCAAGAGGAAACCATACAATCCGGAGACGAGTTAAGCATTAAAATCTACCCAAATGATGGGGAAAATGCCTTAATGTCGATTGCATCAATTAAATCGGAAGAATTAACCACAAAAATGGAAAATGGATTCACAGTGAGTTCAACTGGTGAAATAAGACTTCCATTGGTAGGAGAAGTAATGGCCAAGGGTTTAACGACAAGTCAATTAACAGAAGCGCTAACCTTAAAACTAACGAAGACAATTCAGTCGCCATACGTAGAGGTAAGCGTTATAAATCAGCGACTTATGTTATTTAATGGTAAAGGGGCCGGACAAGTAATCCCTTTAGCACATGAAGCGATGACCTTAATGGAGGTGCTTGCTTTGGGAGGAGGAATTAAAGAACATGGGAAATCCAACCAAATTCGGCTGTTTCGAATGGAAAATGGGGTTAGAAAAATCTACGAATTTGACCTATCAGAAATAAACAATTTAAAAAACGCAGACGTAACGGTTCAAAACCGAGACATACTTGTTATTAATCATCATCCGCGAAACGCTCAAAACACGTTACGTGATGCAGGTCCATGGATTAGTATTCTAACAAGTGGCTTGGTAGTGTTTTCAATCTTCAGCAAGTTATGACCAGAGAAAAGCTGATTGTAAATGACCAGTTCAACCCAATAATTCTAAGAAATATCTTAGTAAAGCATTGGTACAAGCCGCTTTTGCTTCTTATTTTTTTGTTTTTTGTTGCCTTTATTTATTTGCGCTATACAAAGCCTATATATAATTCGCAAGCTGTACTTCAAGTGATTCACTCCAACAAAGTAAAGCAAGTGCTTGGGGAACAAGCACCTATCTCGCAAGATAATAGTTTGTCAAAAGACGTTGAGTTACTCCGTTCCTCTATATTATTTGAACATGCGGTTCAAAACTTAAATTTGAATACGAGTGTTTTTAATGAAGGGAATTTACTTACGGAAAATCTTTATGGATACACCCCATTTTCCATTTTGGTAAAAGATTTATTTGATTCAACCTTGTGTAATACAAAAATTGAAATCAACCCCAGTTCAGCGGGCGATTTTGAATTAGTCTTTGAACACAAGGATAAGGTGCTTAAAAAAATCGGGAAATTGGGCGCTCCAATCGTTACTAAATACTTCAACATTGAAATAAAAACAAATAATAGCGCTGCATTCAATCAACTTATCAACACTGGAAAAATTTACTTTACTTTTAATAATAAGAATCAATTAGTAAAGGAACTACAAGCCGGACTAAGCATTACACCAATTGATGAAAATGCGCGAACAATTGAGCTCTTGTTTCACCATGAAAATCCCAAACTCTGTTTTCATTTAATTCAATCTATTATCAATAGTTACTTTAATTTTGAAAAGTATAAAACACAAGAGGAGAATAGTCAAACCATTGCATTCATCAATGGACAGTTAGATTCTTTATCGCTCGTGCTTGATCATTCAAAAGATAGCTTGAACCTCTTTCAAAAATCGCAAAATATACCGAGCATTGAATACGAAGAATCCGACATTACGGGTAACTTGTCGTCGTTTTCTAAACGCTTAACTGAAATCAATGAAGAATTGAATGCGGTAATCTACGTAAATAATAGAATTTCAAACGATGTTTCTCGCAATGAGATTTACCGGATTTTACCCGAATTAGTTGGCAGAAGAAGCTTTGAAGGGTCAATAACTCGACAAATTGAAGAGTTAAATAAACTGTTAGAATCACGAGAGGATTTACTGCAAGACATCACCTATGAAAGCAGTAAAGTAAGGCTTATAAATGAACGAGTTAGTAATCGAATTCAAGGGGTTAAAAAAAGCTTAAATGCGATTCAAGAACGCTTAAAACATGAAAAGCGCTTGATTGAAAATGAACTGGCGAAATACGAAGGAAAATTATTAGGATTACCCGAAAAAACCACCGAATTCAATCGACTCAAATATATGGAGGAATTGAATCGAGAGTATTTTAATTTATTCACGCAAAAGAAAATTGAATTTCAAATTAATAATGCCGGATTTTCAAGTGACAATAGGTTATTGAGTCTACCGACCCTTGCGGAACAAGCTGTATCTCCGAATAGCACTAAAACGTATTTAATCCTTGGGATTTCCGGAATATTAATCGGATTGGCATGGCTCTTATTCTACTATTTAACCTACAACGAAATTACTTCATTAGCCGATCTTAAGAATTTACTCCCGAATGAAACTACTATTTTAGGTAGTGTCCCGCTTCACAAAAGCAAAATGAAGTACTCTCAAATTGTTATTACCCAATCGCCCAAATCCAGGATATCTGAATCCATTCGTAACATTAAATCTAACTTAAACTTTATTAATAAGGATGCCCGACTGATTGCTGTATCCTCCTCAATTTCAGGCGAAGGAAAAACCTTTGTTATTATGAATTTGGCTGCTACCTTTTCAACCTCAGGTAAAAAATGTATAATCCTTGATTTAGACCTACGTAAACCTAAAGTTCATCATG
>JAIXRD010000176.1 GCA_027485365.1 Cryomorphaceae bacterium
CCTCTAGTAAGAGGGGTGCCGAACCGTAGGTGAGGCGGGGTGTGTCGTCGAAAACTGAGTAGTTCTCTAACAAGCCCAACCTTAATTCAACGACAACTCAGGCAGCATGCGCACGGGCGACTCGCTAAAAGCGAGCGGGTTGATTTCGAATTGGAAGTAACCGAAGAGGGGCATTTTGCGCAGCAGACGTTCTACATCGGCCTCGCTACGGCCTTCGGCGATAATCCACAGGCGCGACCTGTCCATCGAGAGGGAGTAGCTTAAGAGCTTGCGTTCGCGCAGCATCTGCATCGAGAGGGCACGCTGGAATGGGCGGCTCGGATATTTTCGTAAGCCAAATGGATAACCAAGGAAACTGGTCTAAACCAAAAAATTTAGGCTATCCTATAAACACTAAATTCGATGAGAACTCACTCATAGTTTCTGCAGAAGGAGATGTTGCCTTTTTTGCATCTGATCGCGAAGGGGGGTATGGTGATTTGGATATTTATTACTTTAAGCTCCCCCGTGAGTTCCAACCCACTACAACCTATTATTTTGACGGTAGAGTTTATGACAAGGTAACGAACAATCCTGTTGCTGGTCATTTCACTCTTAAAGACATTGCCTCTGGAGAAACCATTATCATAAGTGATGCCGATGCAGTTACAGGCACCTTCACTGTTCCATTGCCATCCAACCGCCAATACGTCATTGAAGTTAAATATGAAGGATATGCGATGACTTCCTTGGGATTTGATTTAACATATAATGAAAATCAAACTACTTACCATTTGGACATCCCCATGAATCCTCTGAACAGCAATACCGAAAATGTATTACAGAATATATACTTTGACCTAAGCAGTTCAAATTTGCGCAAAGAATCGAATGTTGAATTAAATAATTTAGCCAATTTCCTTCGAAGCAAACCCTCCATCAAAATAGAACTGGGTGGACATACGGATACCAGAGGCAAAGCGGAGGACAACCTAAAACTCTCTTCAGAACGAGCAAAAGCAGTGTACAATTACTTAATTCAAGTAGAACATATCGATGTAAGCCGATTAACCTTCATCGGATACGGGGAAACAAATCCAATCATAAGCGATCAAGAAATCGCTAAATTAGCAACGGAAGCTGAACGTGAAAAGGCCCATCAAACCAACCGAAGAACCGTATATAAAATAATAGCGCAATGAGTTTCCTCAGGCTAATCCGTATATCAAACTTATTAATTATCGCCTTCACGATGTATGGAGTTTGGTATTCTCAAACGCATGATAACGTACCTCCAATCGAATTCATCCTCTTTATCCTTTTCACGGTAATTGTTGCTGGGGCAGGAAATGCAATTAACGATTATTTCGACGTGAAGTCCGACCGAATTAACAAACCCGAAAAAATCGTTATCGAAAAAAGCATAAAACGTCGATGGGCAATTATTATTCATTGGGGATTTAATGCGCTTGCCTTGTGCATTTCAATCTATTTAAGCTGGCGATTTTCGAGCTGGTTTTATGTGTTTATTCACTTTTTTTCTACCTCACTTTTGTGGGCGTATTCGGTTTACTTAAAGCAGCGATTATTTTGGTCGAATGCAAGCATCTCTTTGTTGGTGGCTATAATTCCAATAATTTCACTGAAGGGTACACATGATTTAGGGGTGGAATCACATCATCTTATCTCGCTCATATTCATCGCTTGTTTTGCGTTGGTAATCAATTTTTCAAGGGAAGTCATCAAGGACATTCAAGATATGGAGGGGGACAAATTACGCAATGTTCGCTCAATCCCTCTTGTGTTTGGAATCGAGAAAGCTCGATGGATTGCTACAGGCGTAACCTTGTTATTAATTCCGATATATCTGATCGGAATATTCTTTGGTGCCTTTCCAAGTGGCTTGGAATTCAATATACTTTTTACGAGTGCGCTACTACTCAGCTTGTCGATCTTGATTTTGCAACTCATCAAAGCTCAGGAAAAATCTATGAATTTACTACTCAAATTGAGTTTGCTTTTGGGATCTACTTCAATTTATTTCTTGTGAGAATTATTTTAGGATCAAATTCACCTCGAAGAAAAGAGTTACTTGAGCACTTGGGTATCCAATTTGAGGTTCGAAGTGTTGCATTTGAAGAGCTAATTAACGACCTATTGGCGCACGATGAAATCCCATGCGACATTGTAAGACAGAAACTGGATAAAATGGCTGATACGCAAGCAGCTGATGAATTGCTGATTTGTGCTGACACCTTGGTTTTTCATGAGGGCAAACCGCTTGGAAAGCCTACATCAACTATTGAAGCCGTAGAAATGCTGCAGCGTTTATCCGGAAAAAAACATGAAGTCATTACCGCTGTTGGCATAGCACATAAGGAGCAGTGCATAATCTTCAAAGAACATACCGATGTATATTTTGAAGTTCTTTCCATGGATGACATTAATACGTATGTGAACAATTTCAAACCGCTTGACAAAGCTGGCTCGTATGGCATTCAAGAATGGATTGGGCTGATAGGTGTTTCGCGCATTGAAGGCTCTTACACGAATGTAATGGGACTACCCACACACCGCCTTTACCAAGAACTCAAAAAGTTTAACGTATAAAAAAAGGGGCGTTGGCCCCTTTTTATGATATAATTTTTTTCCTTGTTATTTCACTTGGAATTCCACGCGACGATTGTACGCTAATTTTAATTCACGATCATTTGGATCATCGTCTTCTGTCATTTCTGCCTCGTTTGGTTTCATGGCATTTTCCGCGATAATAATAATTCGATCTTCAGAAATACCATATACTTCCATTAAGCGCGTTTTGATGTAGTCGCCACGCTGCTCATCCAAATTCTCCAACTCCTCACGCAAATCTTCATACGCCGTTGCCAAGCTATCTTCTAATTCATCGTTGTGCGCATAGATTGTTATTTTCTTTGAGGCATTAGCTTTCAAATAATCTCCCACAAACTGAATACAGCTCTTCCCTACTTCACTCGGCTTAGCTTTTCCGAATGGGTAATAAATCACTTGAGCAGCAACTTTCTCTTCCTCTGTCATTTTATCAGAAACTACAGGTTCTTTAGTAATAACCACCTTTGAATATTCAACAGCAGATGCTGCAGTGTCCGCTTTTACACAATTACATGGTTCTTTGTCACCGACCTCTTTAATTCGGATGTTGTCGATAAAGTAATACGCCATCGGTAAAACTGCAGGGATTTCACTTAACTCACCTGTTGAAGCATCTCTTTCTTGTTTTCCTACGGCTATTTTCTTTTGCGCAACGGCTAAGGTCTTATCATTGATTAGGAAGTTCCCGATTACCAACCCTTTTTCATCTCCTTTTGCCACATAGACGCCACATACCTTATCCCACCCGGAATATGAATCGTACACTTTGTTTTTATAATTGTACATGATGCGATCAGCTTCGACATTGATTGGGCCAGACTCTTCACCTTCTGCTAATTCCACTTGATATTGTGACGGTTCTTTTACGAACATAATCCCAATATTATTGGTTGCATACTTAGATGCCTCTGCAAGGGAAATCGACATTTCAACGCAATATTTCTTCCCTTTAATCATGGTTTTTGGTGACTTCCCATCAGTAAACGGAATCGTAACAAAACTCTTCTCTTTTTGCAATTTACCTGGTTTGTAGGTAACGATACCCGCATACCCCACATTTCCATCTTTTAAATCATCTGTAGAAACAAAGGTATTCTTGTCGTTCCCATCAAAACGTTCATTTTTCGGATCAATTGGCAAGGCATACCCATAGATGTTTGCACCAGCGCCATAATCACCCGAACCGTAGAAAACATCAGCAGGAAAGGAAGTAGATGGTTTTAAACCAAATAACATGTCAATCTTTCCTGGTTCTGAAATTTCTACTTCATCGGTTGAAAATTTATCAAAGGTGTACTTGTAAAATAACACAGTTTTTTCGCCTTTCTTTTGTGCCATCAGGGGTTGAAAACATACAAACCCTATCGTGAGCAGTAAGATATTTTTAAAATTTCGTTTCATAATCTTTTACGGTTTTAATTAGCACTTTTACTTTTTCCGGGTCAATGTCCGGATAAACGCCGTGACCCAAATTTACAATATGTCTTGGACTTTCAAATGAATCTAACAATTTATTTACTTCAACTTGAATTGTTTTATCATCAGCATACAGCAAGCAAGGGTCTAAATTTCCTTGAAGTGTCTTGTTTTCACCTACTAAACGCCTTGTCTCTCGGATATCCATATTCCAATCTAAGCCAATGGTAGTGCAAGGAATCTCAGAGATGTCTGGCAATGAAGCAATTGCCCCTTTCGAAAACACAGTAAAAGGAAATCCTTCAAAAGCCTGCGCGATTTTACGAATGTAGCTTAATCCGAATGTTTCGTATTGTTCTCGGCCAAGAATCCCTGCCCAAGAGTCAAAAAGTTGCAATGCATCTACACCGGCACGTTGTTGTTCTTTCATGTACTCAATCGTAAAATCCGTGATTCGACTTAACAACTCATGTGCCAAAACCGGATCGGTATAAAGTAATTTACGAGATTCAGAAAATGTTTTTGATCCTTTCCCTTCAACCATGTAGCAGAATATAGTCCATGGAGCCCCGGCAAAGCCGATTAACGGAACCCGGTTTTGTAAGCCTTCTTTCGTAAGTCGAATGGCCTCAAACACATATGACAATCGATCAGCCAAATCGGGATTCGTATCTAACAACGAAAGTTCTGCTCGTGACCTTATCGTTTTAGGGAAGTACGGTCCTCGTTGCTCAATCATTTCGTAGGTTAAGCCCATAGCATCGGGAACCACTAAAATATCCGAAAATAAAATCGCTGCATCAACACCTAATAAATCAACCGGTTGAATGGTAACTTCCGCAGCAAGCGCTGGTGTTTCAACCAATTCTTTAAAACCGCTCAATTTTGCTCGTACCGCGCGATATTCAGGTAAAATGCGTCCTGCCTGCCTCATTAGCCATACCGGATATCGAGGAATCTCCTCTCCACGGTGAGCTTTAAGGTACAAATCGTTCATCAATTTCATAAGTTCAAAGATAGTTAAATGCTACCAATCAATCGGCTTGCATCCAACGGATTGCAAAAAGTCGTTCGTTTGACTAAAATGTTTACACCCATAAAAACCGCGATAAGCGGACAAGGGGGAAGGGTGCGGTGCTTTTAATACGAGGTGCTGTTCTCCAAGAATTAAGGATTTTTTAGCGATCGCGTGTGCTCCCCAAAGCAAGAAAACCAACGGTTCCTTTCGAGCTCCAAGGCGTTGAATTACTGAATTCGTAAAGCGCTCCCACCCAAATCCTTGATGACTTCCTGGTTTACCTTCGTGCACCGTTAAAATGGAATTCATTAATAAAACCCCTTGTCTTGCCCAAGCTGTTAAATCCCCTTGCTCCTTTAACGCTACACCGACATCTGTACCCAGTTCTTTGGCGATGTTTTGCAAACTCTTTGGCAAGGGTAATACTCCCTGTTCTACGGAAAAACAATACCCATGGGCATGACCTTTCGTTGGATATGGGTCTTGACCTAAAATAACCACTTTGACGTTTGTAAAAGAACAGGAATTAAAGGCGGAGAATAGTTGATGTTTTGGTGGAAAAACTTGATTCGGAGAAATGTTATAAGCCAATGTAACCTTAGTTACAAGGTCAGTGAAGTATGGTTTTACTAGTTCCTCTGAGAGCTCAGTTTTCCAATCATCTGACAAGCTCGAGATCATGCAATTGGAATATGGGTGGTTATTGCATCAAGCAGTTGATCATGGGTTTGATTCAATTCTTTTAAATTAATCACCTTGACCTTGGAATAACGCTTCAGGTAAGACAACTCTTTAATTACTGTCAAAAAAGACTGGGCGAAAACACCAATTGCTAAAAAATAGGCAATGGAAAACAATAGATTACTTTGGAAAGACCAAGGCAACACGTATGGTAAAATATAAAACAAGGGCAAGTTCAACAAAACCATTGCGAAAATAGCCATCACCTTTTTTGTTGACCCCCAGAAAACTGGGCGCTTAAACGTTGTTTCCACCCATTTTTTAATTAGGAAATAAACCCATCCCGCATGTAGCGCGCCTAGTAAAGCAAATGGCGATAAAATGAGCACTTTTAATACCTTCGATTGAGCCTTCCAAGAATTTGTTCCGCACAAGAACCTTTCATTTTCTGAAAGACCCAAGGTTTGAAGGTGCTTTTTATAAGAATCAATTTGCGCAATTAAGGGATTCATGCCCAATAACTGATCTTCGCTTAAGTCATTCATCCATCGGGCTAAGGCTTGGGAATATAACCAGCGGGATTCAATAGTTGAGGAATTATCGAAACACGTTGGATGCATCCCTTTACGCGTTAACATCATGATGTCCTCATGCACATCGGCTAACTCAGGATCATGCACATCAGTCACCAATTGTCTCATATCTGTTTCCAGCATTCGAGTTACCTCAGTGATTGTCTTGGATGGATTTTCTTCGTAATCCGCCTTAAAATCATTCAAACGAATTTTTTCCCCTGCGGCAATTAACACATCGCTTCGGCGCATGTTAAAATCCGTGTAGTTAACACCCAAGCCTTGAAGAAAAATATCCTTTTTCCAATCGCAATATTCTAACGCAGAAAATCCAATGCGGGCAGGCCCCTTCTTAATCGGGTGCAAACGCCGCTGAATGCGATCATCAGTAAATCCTTCGCCGAAAATCAAAATACTACGATTTTTATCCAAAACGATATTTGTTTTCTCAAAGATTTTGGCATTTTTCTCTTTGGTATCTACCCCATCCCGTTGTCTATAAATGGGTAGCATGTGAACCATCCAAAGTAATGGTTTTGTAAATTTCGTGAAGACATCAGACCTTGTCATGAAGAACACAATCGGTTTTCGCTGCGAAGCGATTAACAAAGGGTCCATGAAGGATCCCTGATGATTACTTACAAAAATGGTCCTTCCAAAAAAATAATTACTCGGGTTGATGATCTTTATTTTTCTAAAATACAAGCGAAACGAATAATGAAAAGCCAACCAAAGTAAAAAATATAAGATACGCATGATGTGCAAAATTACGCATAATCAATAGTAAATTTCAACATTCCACCTTTCAAAAAATCAAATCGTACAGGTTGGCGCTTGTAGGAATTAGCTTAGCTTCGTATTATGAAAAACTTAGGTATCATTTGCGGAGGATTCTCCTCAGAGCATGAAATTTCACTTAAAAGTGCCAACACCATTTTAAAACAACTTCCGGATGCTTATAAAGGCTACATGATTGTGCTCTCCGATCAAGGTTGGTTAGTAAAAAATGGGTATAATGATGGCGTTTTTGATTTGAATACTGGAATAATCAGTTTCAGGGACGACACCTCTGTCAGCTTAGCTGGAGCCATAATTTACATCCATGGTAATCCCGGTGAAAACGGAAAAATTCAAGCGCTGTTGGATATGCTCAAAATACCCTATGTTAATTCAAACGTGTTAGCTTCTGCCCTATCTTTTGATAAATGGTACTGCAATCAGTTTTTAAAGTCCTTTGGTATTCCTGTTGCAAATTCTGTGCTTTTAAAAGAGGGTGCTGAGATAAACGAACAGGAACTTATTGAATCCTTAGGACTCCCCATTTTTGTAAAGCCAACAGATTCAGGATCCAGTTTCGGGATATCTAAGGTTAAAAAGGCCGAAGATTTAAGGAGTGCCATTGATACTGCATTCAAGGAGGGGCGTACCATAGTGCTTGAATCATTTTTAAATGGGATTGAAGTCACATGTGGCGTATATCGGGACAAAACAGAACTAACCGCATTGCCCTTAACCGAAATTGTTTCAGAAAATGAATTTTTTGATTTTGAAGCGAAATACCAAGGAAAATCAAATGAAATAACCCCGGCACGTATCTCTGCTGAATTAACCTTGAATATTCAAAAAGAAGCTAAAAAAATCTATCACTTACTAAACTTAAAATCTATTGCTCGAATTGATTTTATGTTGGTAGGAGAAACACCCTATGTAATTGAAGTAAATACCCCCCCGGGATTCTCTGCAGAAAGCATCGTCCC
>JAIXRD010000287.1 GCA_027485365.1 Cryomorphaceae bacterium
GTTCCGTGGAGCAATGCATGCTCGAACCTACGGATCGTTTGTTATCCCTCGCAGCTAAATACAAGATTCCATTTACCTTTTTTCCAGACGCAGGATGTTTAATTAAGTTTGAGGAACAAGCAGCTTGTCGTCAAGCGCTTCAAGCGATTAAAAATCAAATCCAGTTATGGGATGCTAAGGGGCATGAAACGGGCTTGCACATTCATCCGCATTGGGAAAAGTCCAGTTGGAATGGTCAGCAATGGGAACATGATTTATCCTTCTATAAGTTGTCAGATTTTTCCGCTGAAGAAGCGTCTAGTATCGTTGAACGTTACGCATCCTATATGAATTCCTTACTTGCTCAACCGATGCAAAGTTATCGGGCGGGAGGATGGTGTGCGCAACCTTTTGCTCCTGTAGCAGATGCTATGAAAAAAGCTGGGATTCACCTGGATTCTTCTGTGTTTAAGAGAGGAAAGAACACTACGAAACCGTATCACTATGATTTTACGGTAACACCGGATGTATCGCATTGGAATTTCACGGAAGACCCTGCCGTAATGTATGCAGCGGGTGATTTTACCGAATTGCCCATAGCTTCGATGAATTACTCGCCCTTTTTTTTCTGGAAACTCTTTGTGCTTGGGCGCCTTAATCCTGGGCAACATAAACCCATAGGGAATGGGATTCCGGCAAAAGGTGGAGGATCGAAAAAAGAGTTGCTCACACGCTCGCACCGCTTGTGTGTCAGTGCGGATGGATATTTTTCAACCCAATTGAATAGCGCCTTACGTAAGGCAAAGCAAGCCAACGAACCATTCCTCGTGGTGATCGGTCATCCAAAGGCCTTAACACCATTTGGTTTAAAAACCTTGGAATCCTTTATCGCTAAACATAGTAGCGATCATGAATTTGTAACACTTTCCTCGGTCCTATGATTGTAGCCAATGCACAACTCGATAAGCAGCGTTGGGACCAGAGAGTCTTGGCGGAACAACCTGAAGGCTTCTTTTTCATGTTGAGTTGGTATTTGGATTCGGTAGCACCGGGTTGGGAAGGTTACGTGCTTGGTGATTATGAGGGCATTTATCCCATTGTGCCCCAGCAAAAGTTTGGGATAAGTTATACGCACATGCCGTTTCTTACGCGAAGCTTTTTTCCGATCGGGTTTGATGATACACAATCCGTGGCTCTTCAACAATACCTTTCGAATCGTTTTTCCTATCTGCAGTTGGCAGGTGTGTCGTTAAATGAGCCTTATCAACAGCAAATCCGAATATATCAAGTACTGGATTTAACAAGTTTCGATCGGTCTCAATGTTCTGAGAACCACCGCAGGCAGTATAAAAAAGCAGCCCAACAAGGGTTTGAAATGGATACTTCGGTAAATCCAGCGGGTTTAATTACCCTTTTTCGTCAGGTGAAAGGGGCGGAATTTACCCATTTGAAAGATGCTGATTATCTACTGTTATTGCGTTTGATGGAAGAAGCCAACCGTCGTGGATATTTACGGCAATTTTCTTTATGGAATCAAAAAGAGCTGGTCGGAGCTGCTGCGTACTTGGAAGTGAACGGACAGGTGTTGTATTTAAAAGGAGCCATTACGCCAGAAGCCATGAAAATAGGAGGGATGGTGTATTTGCATGTGGAGGCAATGATGGCCTTAGCACCTACCTGTTCTCAACTTGATTTTGGTGGCAGCAATGCCAAAGGGCTTGGAGAATTTAATCGAAAATTTGGTGCAAGGGATGTAGAATACCTACTTTTGATCAAGAATTCTTTGACTAGGCCCTTGGCCTGGTTGGCAAAACGTAAATTCGGTTAATGACAAAGTCAGTATTAATTACAGGAGCAAGTGGCGGTATAGGAATGCGTCTTGCAAAAGCGATGATATCGAAGGGGTATCATGTGGTCCTTCACGGTAACCAACACATGGAAGCCATTTCTGATTTGGGTGGACTATTTCCTGAACAGATTACTGCGGTAGCTGCTGATATTTCAACGGAAACGGGCATTAGTAAACTTTCCCAAGCTGCAGGGGATTGTGTCGTGGTATTACATTGTGCTGGAATCCCCAGTGCCGGTATTTCATGGAAGATAAGCGCAGAGGAATTCCGGAAAGTGAATGCAATTAATTACGAAGCACCATTTTTTATATCTCAACAGCTCATTCCGGCGATGCGAAGTAAGGGGTGGGGTAGAATTATCTTCTTTTCTTCGATCGTAGCACAAACCGGTATTCCAGGAACTGCGGCGTATTCGGCATCGAAAAGTGCCTTGTTTGGCTTAACGCGGACCATGGCCTCAGAATTAGCATCGAATGGCATTACGGTCAATTGCATTGCTCCAGGGTATATGGATGAAGGTATGATTCGGGAAATACCTGAGGCTATGCGTGAACAGATCATTGCAAGAACGCCCATCTCGAAACTCAGTGACACTGAAGGGATTATTAAGATGGTAGAACTGCTTCTTTCCGAGGAGTCGAATTCTATTACTGGCCAGGTGCTCTCCGTGAATGGCGGCTTGTGGATGTAGGGCGTTGGAGCGACGCCTAAATAGCATTTGCGGTGAAAAAATATGTTAATATCCGCAAATATGCGGCGAATAATTAATATATTTACCGCATAATGTGAATTCAACATGCAAAAATACATCTACGAATATTCAAATTGGCCTCAATTTTACTGGAGAGAAAGGGAAATTAGTGCCTTGTTCGGTGAGGTGCGTAACTTGCAAGGTCGCTTATTCGCTCAAATGAACATGCTTGGGTTTTCTACCAAAGAACAGGCCTCCTTGGCTACCATGACCTTAGATGTCCTCAAAACCTCAGAAATCGAAGGTGAACACTTAGCATATGAACACGTGCGCTCTTCCATAGCCAAACGGCTCGGAATCAATGTTGGGGGCTATTTGCCTACCCAAAGAAACGTGGATGGGGTAGTTGAAATGATGTTGGATGCTGCTCAGAATTATCAAAATCCACTTACTCATGAACGGTTATTCGCTTGGCATGCGGCCTTATTCCCAACTGGGTACAGTGGCATGCTTAAAATAGATGTGGGGTGTTATCGAACCGGAGAAATGCAAATTGTTTCGGGGGCCTTAGGTAAAGAACGCGTGCACTATTTGGCGGTTCCAGCCGTCAATGTAAAAGCTGAAATGGATACCTTTCTGGCATGGCTAAATACGGATCAAGGATTAGATCCTGTGATCAAATCGGCTCTTGCCAACTTTTGGTTTATTATCATACACCCCTTTGATGATGGGAACGGCAGAATAGCACGAGCAATATCGGATTTGCTCTTAGCGCGCGCAGACAACACCCCCGATCGATTCTATAGCATGTCGAGTCAGATTATGCTGGAACGAAAACACTATTATGCAATGTTGCAAAAGGTCCAATACAGTAAGGGCGATATTACTGAATGGATGCACTGGTTTTTGATGTGCCTAAAAAATGCCCTGTTGAGTTCGCAAGAATCGTTGGATATGGTTTTAAAAAAGCATGAGTTTTGGAAGATACACGAGCATACCGAACTGAACGAGCGGCAACGGAAAATGTTGAACAAATTATTTGAGAATTTTGACGGCAAATTAAAGTCTTCAAAATGGGCGAAAATCACCAAATGCTCTGCAGATACCGCACTCCGAGATATCAAAGATTTAATGGATAAAGGAATATTGCGTCAAGAAGTAGGAGGCGGGCGAAGCACAAACTATGAATTGATAGGGCTTTAAGTTCCTTACCGTACCACAGTGATGTGACCAGAAACCACCTTGTTGTCGTCGGTGGTGAGCTTGTAGAAATATACGCCTGCTTCAAGGTCCTTTCCGTTGAGATCTTTTCCACTGAAAGGAGCACTTGTATTCGTCATTTCATACACGATATTACCCCAACGATTGAGAATAATCAGATCGAAGCTCGTGCAATCAACAAATAAGTTGTCGAGAATTAATTGATCATTCAACAAGTCCTCATTTGGCGTGATTACGTTAGGAACCGATAAGTCTTCAATTGTCACAGAAGGAATGATTGTGAAGGGTAGGTTTTCCGAATAATCACAACCATTACTGCCTTCAATGTTTACCGTTGCCAAATAATTGCCAGGATTTATAAATGTGTGTTCAAAAGAAGGGAATGCAAAGTTGCCAACGCCGGGGATGTTCCAGGTTAATTGATCAAAGGTGTAGTTGCCCAAGGTGAGACCCACTTCAAATGTTCCTACCTGTCCACACGAAGCCACCATCGAAGGAACTAATATAGGAACTGCCTGTATAGTGAAATTCACTGTATCGCTCGAGGAACAGCCTGCTGCACTCGTAGCCAGTAAAATGGCTTGGTAATTTCCGGGACCCGGATATGTGTGATTTGTGTTGGGGTTTGTTCCGGTCTGACCATCGCCGAATTGCAATGTATACACGCAATTGGTATTGGGCGGGGCATTCGTGACCCAATTAAGTTGATTAGCAAATTGAGCGCTTACCCCATCGCATTGAGGGGCAACACTCAAATCCAATGCAGGATATGGGTTGAAGGTTAACGAAAAAGTATCTGAGTCTGTACACCCATTATCTGTTGTCAGTTTTACCCAATAGGTTTCAGTGCTGTATGCAGGATTGTTAGCGCTTACATTAGTTATACTAGTTCCTACTCCACAGGTACCTGTTTGATTATACCATAAAATAATATGCATCGGGTCCAAGGAATCGGTTTGATAGCTTGTATTAAAGTTCAGAACATCGCAAGTTGTTAGATCACCTGTGTAGGTAATTTGTGGAGTAGCAAAGACCTGGATTGTGTCATAAGCCATCGTGGAAATACAGTTTCCTAAATTTGAATACAATTGAATGGGGTAGGACCCTGGCGTTAAATCAGGTACAGAAATTGAATCATTTTGAATCAGGGCTCCGCCGTCAAAACTCCAGTTATATGTTAGGGCTCCATTTAATGGGGCTTGCGCCTCCAAGGTATCTCCGAAACATAGTGGCGCATTACTGCTAATTACAGGTTGATTAGGCGTAGAAATGATGGTAATCGCTACGGTATCTGGAATCAATTCACAGGCCCCAGGATTGTATCCAGAAATGATGTAATTACCTGATTGTGCAGGTACGACACCGTATAAAGTTAAGGATGCACCATTACTATTAATTCCAAGTGGTCCTGTCCAATTGTACGTGGCACCGGGTAAAGAATCGGTGGTTAGCATTAAGGTATCACCGCTACATAGAAGGTCGTTTGCAGCTTCAATTTCATATTTGTAGGCTGCAAAGTCTGAGAAATAACCATAACGACACCCCGAATTTGCTCCACCATGAATTACTCCAAGGTGAAATTTGGAACTTGCATTCTCTATGCGACTCGCGGCTTGAACGCCAATAAAACCACTTCCGTCTAGCTGCGCATACATCCAATTGTTATTGGTGCCCGGCACCGGTTGAAAAATGCCAGGACCCACATTCGCTGGTGAACCGTTTAAGGTAAATGTATTTTCTCCGCCAGCAGGCACCAGAATATTCATTGCAAAAAACTCATTTGTAGAACGTACAAAGGCCACCGTATTTGAACCCGTGCAAACTACGGGAGGAACAATCGCGCCACCTACCTCGCAACCAAATCCTGTGGTATGCAACACATACACAGGCTTATCTGCTTGTATATAAGCCGTTGGGTTGGATTGGGTATGCACATAAAGGTTCGTGGTATTAAAGGTTCCTACATTCACCCCATCTATGGTAAGTTGCGTGTTATTCTGTGTGGCTACCACATACACCTTGTCCGGTCCATTCAAATATCCTTTGAGCGTTACATATTCTTTTCCTGTAACAGGGACAGGAATGGTTTGATCCCCCATTAAATCGGCACAGCCACCATAAGGTGCACCCGACATCGAATCGTCTTTTAAAGTTATGGCTATTGGCTTATCAGAAATCACGGTTGATCCCGAAAGATGCAGATTTCCTGCGATAGAGGATGCCTCTGCACTATAGGTTTCGCCCATGTTTAAAACGATAGTAAATGGCACACCAGCAAGATGTCCTAAGATGTCGCTTGATGGAACGATGGTTATGGTAGTATTGTTTTGTGTTGCGACAATATCAAAGCCTGATCGAGCATAGTTTGCATTGGTCAAAAAGGTTTGAGCGCTTACGATAAAATTGGTTCCAAGGGCATTTTTTCCCTTTAATGTAAAGATATCGGGGTTGCAATTACATGCAGTAACTACTTCATAATACGCCATAATGGGCGCCGTTGCTTTGATTTTAAACCCATAATTCAATACCGAATTTGCGGGTTTATTTTCAATAATATCAATCCACGGAGTTAGGTCTAAGGTTTGTGCAGCATTGGCTCCTAGATTGATGACTTGAGGAGGGAATCCTGGATTTGCAGGTTGTGAAACCGTAATCGTAGCGGGAGTTGCAAGCGTGGCGAATCGGAAAACAATCGGGCGGTCACCGTGGCTTTGAGCTATTTCAGGCGCAACAAACCAAAATAAGGTATCCAATTGCGCGCTCGCCTGAAATCCAAGGAGCAGTGTGAAAAGTACTAGGTAGAATGATTTCATTGTATAAATTTAATTAAAAATCAATTCATCTAAAAAGATCCATGTTGGATTTCCAGCGCCAAGGTGCCAATTCGGACAAACACCTTGATTTCGTATGGTATATCGAATGTATTTTACATTTTCAATAACTACGGATTTAACCACGCTTCCCAGTCCTTTTTCTTCTGTTTCTTTGGTGGCTGTTTGGATAACGAATTCCGCTGCAGGTCGGTAAGTTATCCCGTCATTAGAGGTTTCTATGATAAGCTGACTTGGTTCAAAAATCCATGAATTAAGGTCTTTTAGCCAAGACGCACCAAGTGAATTTATCGTTCTGGAATCCTTGAACGATACAATAGCAACTACGTCCTTTCCTTGAAATCCTTGCCAATCACCCGTTCTAAAGTCATTACTTCCTTTGATTTTGTCAATTAAGGTATTGGGTCCCGCCGCAGCATAGGCTGGTTCATACGTGGACTTCAATTCTAGCTGGCAATTCTTTTCCTTTTGTTGAAATACTGAGGTTAGGGTAGCGGAGTGCGTTTTTTGTCCTGAAATGTCTTTTGTGCCGCGCGAATGAATTTTACACGAAGAATGAATGGTAAATGGCTTGGTGTAGGTTTTCCATTCGCCAATCACTTGGTTTTCTTCAATGGCATATTCTGTATATTGAGGTCCGTTGTTTAAGTTGACCATTCCCATCTCAATGCGTAAACTATCCGTAAACACTCTGTTATCAGTGCTGATAAAAGGAACGGGGATTAGGTTTTGCAATCCACTGATTTCGTATAAATCCTCGTTCAGGTATGTTTGAAACGGTCTTGAGCTCATTTCAAACTCCAGGATTCCACCCTGCATCAATTGTGAATGATCTAAGGTTTTGATTTCAATGCCATTCAGCCGAACTGCACGA
Source organism: Cryomorphaceae bacterium (assembly GCA_027485365.1). Taxonomy (GTDB): domain Bacteria; phylum Bacteroidota; class Bacteroidia; order Flavobacteriales_D; family Crocinitomicaceae; genus UBA952. The sequence goes on from JAIXRD010000287.1 coordinate 7,447, forward strand.
ATGTACTTTCCAATCAGACCATTACGCTTTATCTCTATTGATTTTCCATTTTCAAGCCTGATCGTTGCTTTTTCGAATATCGGATGACCAAGTTCATATTGCGTATTTCCTGGGGCAAGGGGGTAAAAACCGAGCGCAGAAAGTACATACCA
>JAIXRD010000054.1 GCA_027485365.1 Cryomorphaceae bacterium
CAAATTGAAAATCTTGAAATACCAGTTCTTCTTCTTTAATTTTCGTTAAAATACCATTCTTTTTATGTGCAATCCATTCCCTATTCGATGGCAAATCTGATACTATTGGGATACATCCACATGCCATTGCCTCTAATAACGAAGCTGAAACACCCTCTGTAACAGGTAAAGAAACATAAATATGTGAAATAGTTAGTAATTTAGACAACTCCGAGTTGGTAATTCTACCCAAAAATGTAACATGCTTATGAATATTCAAATCAACTACCAGTTGAGTTAAATAACCATGCAATGGACCTTCTCCCGCGAGATACAAATGATGTTTTCCAACACGATTAATTATCAATTTAGAAAAACATCGAATAATTATTTCATGATTATATTCCTTTGACAATGAACGAGAAACAATCCAATTCAATGTTTCAATATGATCAAACTGATTGCCAAATGAGAAATTATCCAAATTAATTCCACGAGGCATAACTAATAACTTACTAGGATTGGCGCCATTTAGCAAAGCGTTTTGCTGTTGCGTCATACCCCAAGCCTGGATAAGTGAAGCCCTTCGAAAGGTCTGATTTTGTATTCTTTTTTTAATTGGTGCCGCCCAATTATTAAATGGGAAAATATCGGATACTCCTTGCATTGCAACAACAATTTTTGCATGCCTATGAAATCTTGTTGCTATAAAACCATATGAAGTTGTGCGATAACCCAAAATAATGTCTGGTTTAAATTTGCTCAATGTAATACGAATTTTAAAAAAAATTGCAACAAATGCATATACCCTTCTTAAATGAGAGAATCTGGATTCTTTTTCAGATTTTTTTAAATCAAATGTTAAAACTTCAAGATCGACCAATAAAGTATTCTCAAACGCTTCGACAAAATTCAAAGAATTTGCATGAAATTTATCTGCCAGCAATAAAATTTTCAACATCTATTTAAAAAATCAAACTTAATCACAAACAATACTTTCAAACATTAATAAATCAAAATTATTTTGTTACTTTATAAAAAGCGTATTGAACTTTTTAATTTACCAAAATAAAATTTATGCATATTAAGCATTATCGATATTACCCTGCTGAACAAAACCACAAAATATTAATCCAACGCAAATTTAAATCTAACAATCAAATAAACAGTTGTAATTGTTAAAAAGGCCAACAAACTTGCTAAAAAATTATTGGCAATAACCAAATAACTCAACCCACATTGCGCTACACCGTAAATGAGTGACACTGAAATATGACTCATTCCCTTTTCATTGGCCAAATATTGATACAAATGTGTTCTGTGGGGTTTAAAAATGTTTTCCCTGCGCTTTAAACGATACAAAATGGTAATAATAGAATCAATGCCATAAATCCCTAAGAGAAAAATCCATTTAATCTCCTGTGTTTGAACCATCAACTTAGCTACACAAAATGCAACAATATAAGCCATAGTTACCGAGCCAACGTCCCCACTAAAACAAACTGCCTTTTTTCTAACATTGAAAATGGCAAAAACAAGTATGGCCACCATTAAATATTGCAAATTCATTTCGGGCATTAAATAATGTAAACTTCCCACAACAACCATTGAATACATCGCCGTAATGCCATTGATTCCATCCATAAAATTATACGCGTTGATGCTTCCGATAATCAAAATAATGGCAATTAAGACCGCCAAGATACCCAAATCAAAAATTCCAGTTTGCCAAATCAGCAAACCAACCGCAATCAAATGTACGAGAACCCTAATTCTTGGCGATAGCTCAGATACATCATCCCAAAAACTAATTGTTCCAATTAGAAATATACCCAATAAGAACCAGACAGAAACGGGCTGGTAACCAAGATACACACTCCACAAACCAACCAAAATATTCATAATGGGAAACAAAATTCCACCACCCCTCAGGGTAGGTTCAATATGAGAACTTCGGTTATTGGGTTTGTCGATGATGCCAAAGTGCTTCGCAACTTTAAAATAAATTTGGATGATTAACAATCCAACACCAAAGGACAATAACAGTTTAAACAACATTCACTTCAAATATCTAAATAGAATTGCAATTGTCAAAATCTATCTACAAAATAAAATATGTACCCACAAATTCTCCTATTTCCAATCCAATTCTCTGCGCGCCTTATCATCGTTGAATGTCAAAGACTGTTCTAACTTCCCTAAACGATACGTATTCAACGGAAAACCAGGAATAAAATCACCCAATTTTGCTGCCCATTTACCCATCCAAACGGGTATTTTTTTTACGGTTTTACCATGTTTTGTTGCCAAAAATGTATCCATTTCTGCAAAGCTTCGGTGAAGCCCATCGGTAAGATTATATACGCCATTCTTATCTACCAAACTCGGAATCAATTTGGCAACATCAACCGCATTCACCATACTTCTGCGTGCAAGACCACTACCCATTCTAAAATAGTATCCTTTTCGAATCGCCTTTTCCATAGCACCCAAATTCCCCGGCGCATTTTCACCCAGTACCAAGGGTAAACGCAATATCACACAATTCACATTATTTTCAGAGCACCAAACTTGAACCAATTTTTCAGCTTCAATTTTACTTCTTGCATACGGCGTATTGCCAATTAAAGCGTTTCCTTCATTTATATTTTCGCCCAATTCCAAACCATACACCGCAACGGTAGACAAAATTACAAAGCACTTGGGTTTGTTTTTGAGGGACAACAACGCTTCCAATAATTTCTCGGTTCCACCAACATTCACATCAAAAAACACCTTTCCCTCTGCTTCATTTTTAGGAACAAAATGGGCCTTCCCTGCATTGTGAATCACCATTTCATAATTGACATCTCTAGGCAACGTCATATCGTCCTCGGACAAATCGCATTGAAAGGTAGATTCAGAAGATCTTCCAACGGTATCAGCTTGAATTTTCCGAGCCTCAAGTTCAGAAAGCAAATA
>JAIXRD010000228.1 GCA_027485365.1 Cryomorphaceae bacterium
CGAATACCAATGGCGAAGAGCGGAGGGGTTCAAACATTGGCAACAATCCTTGTTGAGGTTAGGTCTTGAGTATGAAATTAATCCTAAGGTTTCAGTAATGGGTGGATATGCTTGGATAAAAACATTTCCCTATGGAAGTCAACCCGTAATTCATGAATTTAATGAAAATCGGGTGTTTGAACAGTTGAATCTTAAAGATAAAATTGGACGATTTGAGATTCAGCATCGGTATCGGTTAGAACAACGATTTTTGGAGCAATATACTAAAAATGCCACCAATGACATTGTTCAAGTAGATCCGGTTTTTCGTAATAGAATTCGTTATAGAGCGATGGTCATGGTGCCACTCTCAAGAAAAGAAATGGGGGATAATACCTTATTTCTTAACCTCAATAACGAGCTTTTTGTTGGTTTCGGCAAAGGAATTACTAAGAACCCAATCGATCAAAATCGCTTTATTGCAGCCTTGGGATGGCGATTCAATGCACAAACCAATGTACAAGTGGGGTATTTAAATCAATTTGTGATTAAATCGAATGCAACAGATATGGAGCGAAATCACAGTTTGTGGATTAGTATGGTTTACAACTTAGATTTCACGAAGATGATTGATAAGAAGTAAAGGGGTTAAACAAAAAAAAGGGGCGGATTAACTATTTTTTAAATCCGCCCTCTAATGATGAATCCTAACGATTATTGTAGAATTATTTTTCTGATGTCAATTGTATTTCCATTTGGGTCAATAATTTGAACAAAATACAACCCGTTGCCTGTCCAACTTGCTAAACTCAAATAATCACTTTGTTGTGTAATTGTAGTTTGAAACATTTGTTGCCCAACAGAATTTTCAATTAGAAGTTGGTATCCATTCATTAGGGTATAATTCCCATAGTCTATTGTAATATGGTCATTAGTTGGATTAGGAAAGACCGAAATTGTATTGGAGTTGTTTGGTGGGTTTAACCCTAACGTAGTATTAATAATTAGTGTATCGGTTACGCTTATATAAGTCGTGTCTAAAACAGTATTTATACACGTGTCAGAAATATTAATGTATGCAATAATTGAGGTATCAATGCAGCTTCCGGTGTTGAAAATAACCCGCAATGGTTGATTATGATTAGATACTTGTAAATTCGAAATAGTTAAAATATTAGTTGTTACACCAGAATAATTACCGTAATTAATTAATGTTTGAAATCCTTGTCCAAAATCGCTTTGCCAAGTATAATTTAAATTCGTAGGTGTGGCGGTAAAATTGGCGGTACCTCCTGTATTAACGTTGTTGGTAGATGGACTTAATCCCAAATTATTGGGGCAAGAATTATATACTTCATTTAAATTCGAAAAATTCCCCAAACTATTGTATCCTCCAATAACATAAATTTCGTTACCAAGGGCTACAGCTGCATGACTTGACCTGTTTCCGAGCATCGATAACCCTGAAGTCCATGTATCGGTTGATGGATCATAGATGTAATGCGTTGAAGCGTTTGGAGTATAGGTTGTAGAATTAGTGCCACCTAAATAATGTATCTTATTATTTAATGTGATGGCGGATCCTGACCAACGAACGTCTGGTAGGTTTGATTTTGGAGTCCATGTATTGGTTGTATTATTAAACGCTTCATTTGTGTTTTGAACGCCGAGGTTATTTTTCCCGCCCATAAAATATACTTCACCATTACATGTTGTACTACCATTTGTATTCACCCGACCTTGAGCAATCGGAGGTTTAACAACCCAAGTATCAGTTGTTGGATTATATTCTTCAACGTTTGTGATATTATTTGGCCAGCCTCCGATGGCGTAAATCCGACCATTTAGGACCGTAACAGATAATTGGGATCTTGTTGTGGGCATGTTCGCTTTAGTTGTCCATGTATCAGTAACAGGATTATATTCTTCCACAGTATTAAGTACATTAGTATTAAATCCTCCAATGGCATAAATTTTACCATTTACCGTTGCAATTCCTAAATCAACACGAGGTGTAGGCATTGGTGCTTTTGTTGTCCATGTATTTGTTGCTGGATCATAGGCTTCAACAGTACCTACTACATTATTAATTCCTGTCCCGCCTCCTATTACATAAATGATGTTATTAACTACTGCAGCACCAATACCAACTCGGCTTGTTGGCATTGGTGCTTTTGTTGACCATTGTTGTGCAATTGTGGCTGATGTAAATCCAAATGCTGCAACTGCGGATAAAAATAAACTTCTCTTTTTCATTTTTTAAGTTTGATTTTGCCACTCTGTCCCGCAGTGACGTTAATGAAAAAAAATCAGCGTGGGACACTCATCCACCTGAAGCCGAGGTACTAGGATACCCACAATCCAAACAGATAAAGCCCACGCCTTGACGTGAGCGTTTATTTTCTCTAGATTGTTGAAGATTCCTAGTTTTCGACTTCGAGATGGTTAAACGCTAATATTTTAATATGTCCTTAAGACTTTTTTATTTTCATTTATTGGTTTTATTTTTTTTGTTTATAAGTTTTATCAACCTTTCTATTTGTTAAATGAACAACTAATTTATAATTTATATTCCTGTAAATTCAAATTTTCCTAATAACTGTTTACAGAAGCCTATATATTTCCGAAGCGTTCGATTACTTGTTGCGTTACTCCAGTATTCGAGAACCCACCATCGTGGAATAAGTTCTGCATGGTAACATATCGCGTTAAATCGGAGAACATGCTAACGCAATAATCTGCGCAGGCTACGGCCGGTGCATTTCCAAGTGGTGACATTTGTTCGGAGAAGTTTATAAATTCATTAAATCCTTTGATTCCTTGCCCCGCAGTGGTTACCGTGGGTGATTGAGAAATGGTGTTTACACGAACTTTTTTAGCAATTCCATAATGGTATCCAAACGAACGAGCGATTGATTCCAGTAAGGATTTTGCATCGGCCATATCGTTGTAATCTGGGAAAATACGCTGAGCTGCAATGTATGTAAGTGCCACAACTGATCCCCACTCATTCATCGCATCGTGCTTGTATAAAGTAGCCAAGGTCTTGTGTAAAGACATCGCCGAAACATCCATCGTTTGTTGATAATATTGATAGTTGTTTTCGGTATAATGTTTTCCCTTTCTTACATTCGGTGACATACCAATGGAGTGCAAAACAAAATCAATCTTTCCACCAAGGATTTCCATGGATTGGGTAACTAGATTCTCTAAATCTTCCGTGTTGGTGGCATCCGCAGGGATAATCTGACTTCCAGTTTTTTCGGCCAAGCCATTTATTTCTCCCATACGCATTGCAATTGGAGCATTGGTTAGTACAAATTCCGCACCTTCCTCATGCGCTCGTTCCGCCACTTTCCATGCAATGGATTGGTCGTTCAATGCACCGAATATAATTCCTTTTTTACCTTTTAATAATTGATTCGCCATAATTCTATGTTTAGACAAAAATAAGAACTTGTTTCGATATCATGAGTCATGAGTTGCGTTTTACTCAACAACACATTGTTTGAATTGCTAAATTTGATGATTAGAGAACTAGTTCATTTCATTAAACCGAATTTATCCATTATGACACATCCCGTTCATCACTCAAAAAAATACGAAGAAATCAAAAACCTGAAGTTATTAGCTGCTATTTTAATTGACCTAATCGGAATGGTTTCTTACATCCTACCCGGAGCAAGTGAATTGTTAGATGCAATTTGGGCCCCAATGTCTGCAATATTAGTTTTTATACTGTTTAACAGAAAATTATCTTGGGCCAGTTTTACTTTCTTCGAAGAGTTGCTTCCGTTTACGGATGTTGTTCCTTCAGCAACCATTGCTTGGTATTTTCACTATCAAAAAATGGAAAAAAAAACCGGGCAACATTAATTTTTTTAATAGCTTTGAATAACTTAAAATTTTAGAATTATGAAAAAGTTAATGATTGTTTTAGGAGTTGCATTATTTACAATGGCTTCTTGCTCAAAAGATTACACATGCAAGTGTACAGTTACCGATGCTGGTGTTGAAGTAGGTTCTACAAGTTCTACCATTACTGGTAAAAAGAAAGATGTTACTGCAGCATGTGATGCAAATGACGCGTCCGTAGGTACTTTATCTACCAATTGCGAAATTCAGTAAGAAATATAATTTCGAATTACTCAGGGGGATTCGTCCCCCTTTTTTATTATGAACACTATTGAAACATTTTTTTTGAGCCTTGGTTTTTCTTTTACCGGCGCTAAATTTATACCCTACATCATTCTTACCCTTCTTGGCTGGTTTTTAGCGAGGTTTATTCACCGGAGGGTTAA
>JAIXRD010000177.1 GCA_027485365.1 Cryomorphaceae bacterium
ATTTTACAAGCATCAGTAGTCGCTGTTACAGATCCTACAGGACCTACGGTGAATGTGACACCATCTCAGCAATTTAAAGTAGAAGCTACCTTGAAAGATATCGCCTTAGATTATGCACGTGGATATTTTGGCAATCAAGTATTTAGCGATACAACAGGTTTAACGGTGGACTATTTGAATAACATCGTTTCAGGATTAATTGATGTGAATAACATTCAATTGAATTTATCCCTTTCCAACGGAATGAAAGTTCCGGTAAAGAGTGAATTAACCCTCATCGAAAACGTAAATAGCACCGGGAACGCAATTTCTCTTTCGGCTCCATGCATCGGGCAAGACTTATATTTAGCTCCGGCCACTGGAGCTTGGAATAATCTCACTCCCTCCGTTCAGCAGGTTCAGATTAACTCACAGAACAGCAACGTGGAGCAGGTATTTGAGAATTTAGGTGCTACCTTAAATTTGGGATACAACATAACCATCAATCCCAATGGGAATGTCAATGGCGGCTGGGATGAAATTTTTTCTACCAGTCGGTTGAAAGTGGATCTTCATGCGCAAATGCCTTTGCAATTGCAAGCGGACCAATTGACCTTAGCGGATACCTTTGCCGTTAGTTTAACCCAAAATACGGCTAAAACTCATGTTACGGGAGGATATTTTCAATTGGATGCCTCCAATGCATTTCCAATGCAATGTCAAATGAAATTGTCTTTTTTAGATGCTAATTCACAGGTTATCGAAGAAACCATTGGTGACGCCTTAGTGCTGAGTGCAGTGGCAGGTTCACAAAATGCATCTGGAATGTATGTTAAGAATTCACGCGTGAAATTCTACTTATCCAAGCCACTCATGGAACAAATTAATCAGGTGAAGTATATTCGTGTGGAAGGAATTCTGGATACACCAAATCCGTCGGGTTCCGCCAATCAACAAGTGTCTATCCCGATGGGAGCATTTTTGCATGTACGTCTAAAAGCCAAGTTACAAACTCAAATCGTCTATTAATGAAGAAGTTTCATGTAATTTGGTATGTATTGTTCGTTTATGCGGGATTTGCACAACCTTTAAGGTCCTATGATGTTGATTCCAGTTACGCTGGAAAACAATTAATATTAATCAATGGAACGGTAGATTATAGCGCATCCACCATGCGTAATGAGGTATTGAGTCCCTTAATTTTTGGAGGGTACATCGATTCCATGGCTAAAGGCCGTTCGATGGATGCAGACAAACCCTTTAATACGGTTGGTTTTGAAGCAACGGCGAGCTATACGCACTATGTTTCCTTGAAAAATAAGGAAGGAAAGGCTTCGCGATTGATGATTGGTCCTACGCTCGGGTCTACCTTTATGGGATCGTTAAAATACACTTCCGACCTCTATACCTTGGCCTTTTATGGGAATGAACCCTTCTTGGGGAAATATGCTGATTTTTCCTTTTCGGAGGCAAGTTATTACCAGTTTCAAACCCTTGGCGTTTCATTGTTTGATCGAATCAGCCAATCTTCTGCAAGCTTGAATTTAGTAGGCCTGAATTCGTATTACAAAGGCACGCTGGGTGGAATTGATCCGATGAAGTTCTATTACTCAGCCGAAGGCGACAGCATCTACGGGATTTGTAATGGGTCTTTCAGTCAACTTACTGCTCCGTCGTATTTTAAAGGGTTGGGATTAGCATTAAGCGGAGATTATCGGTTTAACATCGCGAATGAAGAAACGGGAAAATCCATGAGCATGCAATTGAGCATTAGTAATTTAGGGTTCGCTGTTAGCAATTCAGTCCAGACACAAACCCTTGATACATCCTTCGCCTTTGGTGGTTATACCTTATCCCAATTGATTAATCGAGAAGGATTGCTTGCACCAGGGTTTTCTTATGCGGACAGTTTACTAGAAACGGAAACACGAAGTAAAGTCATTTTCTTACCGGCAAGTATTCAAATCTTCAATGTGATTAATACCCAAAGTCCTGTTCGAATTCAGCCTTCCTACGGGTTTCGAATGATTTTGATTCCTGGATATATTCCCTATGTATATGCCGGCTTAGTGACAAAAATTGTCCCGGGTTTACACCTGGGTTTGTGCGCGAGCTATGGTGGGTTTTCTGGGTTCAAACTGAATTCCGCCATTCATTATAACTACAAACGCCTGAGTCTGGGGATTGGTTCCGACAATGTGATCGGACTCGCTTCTAAACGCGCCTTTGGTAAATCACTTTCAATCCGCTTGCGATGCGATATTTAATCTTAACGACATTCGGTTTCCTTTCCTTGGTAATGTTTGCTCAAGGAAGTTTCTACACCCAATATTCCGGTTCAGAATACGATATGGGTCATGGGGTAGTGCAATTACCTGATTCAAGCTATGTGCTTACGGGTCGAAGTGGAAGCTGGGGAGACAATGCTGAAGCATACCTGTTAAAAATAAGTAAAACCGGTGCTTATCAATGGTCTCAACATTATGGAAGTTATGAATTTGATGAAGGTCGACGCGTAATGGCTCATGCGGTGAATGGGCTCTATGTGGCTGGGAGTTCGATGCTAAATCAAGTCACTGCATACGACCTCTACCTCTTGAATACCGACCCTAATGGAACCTTAACTTGGGAAAAACGTGTGGATTTAGGTGGATGGGAATTTACCAACGATGCCATTCTAACCTTTGACAATGGGATTGTTATGGTTGGTTCTTCACAAGACCCGAATTCTAGCAATAGCCGCGGATTTATTGTGAAGACCAATGCCTCAGGAGATACCTTGTGGTCTCGCTTTATTGGCGGAACGGAAACCAATGCGATTCATAGCGTATTGGAATTACACGACAGCATTTACGTGGTCGCAGGTACGTATTATAACACAGATTCTACCTTAAATAAAGGATTTATAGCGGCGTATCACGAAAACGGAACTTCCTTATGGTTTACGTCAATTGGCGATAAAGGCACCTTTGGAATTACTGACATGACCATCAACCTGAATCGATTTAATTTGATTGGATGGAAGTACGACCCTACATTGAATGAGCACGACAACTACACCGGGCGCTACGAGTTTAATGGCAGTTTATTTTACGAATCCGTTTATGTGAATCCCGGGGATGTGATTCTGGATGAAGTGACCTTGAATGGCGCACAAACGAAGTTGTATGTGGGGTATA
>JAIXRD010000225.1 GCA_027485365.1 Cryomorphaceae bacterium
GAGCAAATTGCTGTTATCGGTGAGAAATTAGACCTTTCTAACTATGCAGTAATGCGTGGAGAGCGTGTTGTAGCTTACAATCACCCAGGTAATCAATTAGCAACTATGGTAGTATTAAACAGTGCCTCTGGTGATGCAACTGAAGCGGGTCGTCAAGTAGCAATGCAAGTAGCTGCAATGAACCCAATTGCAATCAACAAAGATGGCGTTGATGCCAGAACGATTGAACGCGAAATCGAGGTCGGTAAGGAATTGGCCATTCAAGAAGGTAAGCCTGCAGACATGGCAGAAAAAATTGCTATGGGTCGTTTGAATAAATTCTTCCAAGAGAATACTTTACTTAGCCAACAATTCGTTCGAGATAATAAATTGACTGTAGAACAGTTTTTAAATACTACGGAGAAAGGACTAACCGTCACGGATTTCCGAAGATTTTCCTTAAGTTAATACTAAGCCCCGTTAATACGGGGTTTTTTTTGCTCTAAAAACGGCATTTTAATTATCTTTGAATCCAATCATGAAGTACAAACGCATTCTTTTAAAACTCAGTGGTGAATCCTTAATGGGTTCAAAACAATTTGGAATTGATAATCAACGCCTTGCGAACTACGCCGCTGAAATTAAAGAAATCCATGACATGGACGTGGAAATTGCCATTGTTATTGGGGGCGGGAATATATTCCGAGGTGTACAAGCTGAAGAAGGAGGAATGGACCGCACCCACGGCGACTATATGGGAATGTTAGCCACCATGATCAATTCCATGGCTTTGCAATCTGCCTTAGAAACCGTCGGTTTGCAGACCAGATTACTTTCAGCAATTGAAATGAAAGCCATTGCTGAACCGTTTATTCGAAGAAGAGCTGTTCGTCATTTGGAAAAAGGAAGAATTGTAATCTTTGGTGCAGGAACCGGAAACCCATTCTTCACTACAGATTCAGCTGCAAGCTTAAGAGCCATAGAAATTAATGCCGATGTTATTTTAAAAGGTACTCGGGTAGATGGAATCTATACTGCCGATCCGTTTAAAGATAGCAGTGCCGTAAAATATGAGCACATTACCTTTGATGAGGTTTACCAGCAAGGTCTCAACGTTATGGATTTAACAGCATTTACGCTTTGTAAAGAAAATGACTTACCTATCATTGTATTTGATATGGATACCCCAGGTAATCTTAAAGATTTACTTAAAGGAAAAAAAGTAGGAACCCTCGTACATAATTAGTCCGATGACAGAAGAATTAGATATGATCTTTGACGAGTTCAAGTCTTCCAATGAAAAGACCCTCGTACATTTAGAAGCAGAATTAAGCAAAGTAAGGGCGGGAAAGGCAAGTCCAAGTATGTTGAATGGCGTGATGGTGGAATATTACGGATCCATGACTCCCCTACAACAAGTAGCCAATGTTAATACCGTTGATGCTCGAACCATCGTGGTTCAACCGTGGGAAAAACCCTTGTTAAATGACATTGCAAAAGGAATACTTAATGCCAACCTTGGACTTAATCCACAAAGCAACGGGGAACAATTGATAATTTCTGTGCCGCCGTTAACTGAGGAACGCCGACGGGATTTAGTTAAGCGTGCAAAGGCTGAATGTGAACATGCAAAAGTAGGTGTACGAAATAACCGAAAAGACGCCATGGACATGATCAAGGACATGAAAAGTGAAGGCCTCTCTGAGGATTTAGCCAAAGGAGCAGAAGAGAATGTACAGCAAATCACGAATAGTTTTATTAAACGCATTGATGATGTGCTCGAGATTAAAGAGAAAGATATAATGACCGTATAAGAATTCAAACGGATTTAAATAAAAAAAGGGAGGCTTCACCTCCCTTTTTTGTTATGCATATTTTACATTACAATGTCCCCCTATTCTCTTGCTCTCGCTCTATGGCTTCAAACAAGGCTTTGAAATTCCCTTTACCAAAAGACTGTGCTCCTTTGCGTTGAATAATTTCAAAAAATAAGGTTGGACGATCTACGACTGGCTTAGTAAATAATTGCAACAAATACCCTTCATCATCACGGTCAATTAAAATCCCGTGCTTCTTTAAGGTAGCAACATCCTCATCAATTTCCCCAACACGCTCCAATAAATCATCATAGTAGGTTTCAGGAACATATAGGAATTCTACACCTCGATCACGCATGGCTGATACGGTAGAAACAATGTCGTCTGTTGCAACAGCGATGTGCTGAACCCCAGGACCGTTATAAAAATCAAGATATTCTTCGATTTGAGATTTCTTTTTTCCTTCAGCCGGTTCGTTAATAGGGAATTTAATGCGACCATTACCATTACTCATAACCTTAGACATCAAGGCCGTATAATCCGTGGAAATGTCTTTATCATCAAACGAAACAATTTGAGCAAATCCCATGACTTTGGCATAAAACTCTACCCAGGTATTCATTTCGTTCCAACCTACATTTCCAACCATGTGATCGATAAACTTTAATCCAACAGGCGCTGGATTATAATGCGATTCCCATTTTCTATATCCCGGTAGAAATATCCCATCATATCCTTTCCGTTCTACGAAAACGTGTACAGTTTCTCCGTAGGTATAAATTCCTGAACGTACTACATACCCATGAGCATCTTCCTCACGTGTAGGTTCCATGTACGGTTTTGCACCGCGTTTCACGGTTTCTTCAAACGCTTTAGTTGCATCTTCAACCCACAAAGCAACAACCTTCACTCCATCACCATGTTTTACAATGTGTTCGTTTAATGCCCCGTCTTCATTCAATGGCGTAGTCAGTACTAAGCGAATCTTGTCTTGACGTAATACATAGGAAACTCGGTCTTTCATTCCTGTTTCCAATCCTGCATAGGCTTCCGATTGAAATCCAAAGGCCGTTTTATAA
>JAIXRD010000100.1 GCA_027485365.1 Cryomorphaceae bacterium
AAACCCTTCCAAATTATTAAATTCCGTACGATGTATGTGAATTCTGAAGCAAATGGGCCGCAGTTGTCCTCTTCTAATGATTCCCGAATTACACCCATTGGTCGGTTTATGAGAAAAACGAGGTTAGATGAATTCCCACAATTTATTAATGTAATTCTTGGGCACATGTCGTTGGTTGGACCACGCCCTGAGCGACAATTCTATATCGATCAAATCGTTCAGCATGAACCACAATATGTGTTGTTGAATCGTGTGCGTCCCGGAATTACTTCTTGGGGACAAGTAAAATATGGGTACGCTGAGAATGTGGAACAAATGCTTGATCGTATGAAGTATGATTTACTATACATCAACAACCGGAGTGTCGCGTTGGATTTAAAAATCCTGTTCTACACGGTGGCCATTGTAATCAAGGCTAAGGGGAAGTAATTATTCCACAACTACCTTATAGTTCCAGATTGTTTTTTCTCCTTCGATGTGCAATAAATACCATCCAGCCGAAAGGGTAGAAGGAAGATTTCCTTGAAATTCATGTTCAGCCTTCGCCTCCCATACTCGTTTTCCTTTTCCATCAAATAAGCTTAAGCTAGATTTTGGTAAATTCTTGATGTTAATGGTTCCTCCTGCTCGGAGCGGATTGGGGTATACGCTAGGTACCTGTATGTTTTGAACCTCATTAATTCCAACAGAACTGCCTAAATTAATGTTGTCTAAGTATACGATATTACCCCAGTCACCTTTGTTTCTAAACGCAACTTGTACATTGTTTTGTCCTGCCCATGTTGCTAAATTCACCGTATCCGTTCTCCATTCAGTGGAGGTAGGAGCAAATTCAGATTGATTGTCAGGTGCCGTAGCAAGATTTTCTCCACCGCGATAATACACGTATTGATAGCTTGCACCACAGTCCGTTGACACCCCAACATATAAGGAGTCAGAATATCCTGCACCCCAGCGACAATACGCAACATCAAAGGTTAATAAGGGTTGGTTCACTAATTGAGCCCCATCGATATTGAAGATTAAATCGTCTAAACTCCCTTGAGAATCAATGTTGTAATTATCGAATTTCGCGGATTTCGATGAGTTTGAGTATCCGCCTATCGTTGATGAATTACTCCAAGTTCCACCGTTATCTTCGTTATCAATACTCCATCCATTGGGTAAGAAATTTCCTTCGAATCCCTCCTGAATAATCCCGGGTAAGGTGTACTGGGTAACCGTTACAGAAAGTGTATCACTGTCGGTTTGACCGTTTCCATCGGTTATGGTTAGTATGGCTTGATGAGTCCCAACTCCAAATAAAACGGCTGGATTTCTTAAGGCAGAAGTGCTTGGCGATCCGGTTGGGAAACTCCAGTTCCATGTGGCATTTTGATGGTTTAACACGGAATGATCTTCGAAATAAAACGAATCACTCGCACAAATTACGGTTTGTGAAAGTTTATCGACCATAATTCGACAAATGGGGGCGTTCGGTGCCTCATTCAAGGCGCTTTCCCAGATTCCTTTTCCGTACGAAGCCATGCGGATTTTACCATCTCGATAGAATGGACGTAAAATGTTTCCATTAATCTGAGTTGGGAGTCCTGCATTATCCAGCAACCATGAAGTAGTGGCATTTCTGTAATATACCGCTTTATTGGTTGCGCAATACACGCCACTGTTGGTGCCTCCAATGGTCAGAATACTCTGTACACTTTCGTTGTTGAGTACGTTGGTTGTTATGTTTGTAAACGAATTTCCACCATCTATACTTTCAAAGGTTTTGTTTCCATTCGACCCACTCGGATAGGCAATAAATAAGTGATTGTCATTGGCGGGATCTAAGGTAATTAGCATCCGTCGGCTATTTCCTGCGGGGATTGTAAGTTGATTCCATGTGATTCCGCCATCCGTAGTTTTCCATAACTTACCAAGGTTCCCAGCGGCAGGTTGCTGATTCAGGTAAATGATGTTCGGATTTTCACTTCCGATCTCTATATACTTCACTTGATCTCCAGCGGCTGTTCCAAAGGAATACACCAAATTAAATGAAACCCCTCCATCCGTTGTTTTCCAGAGTGAATTGTCTTTTCCAAGGTACCCGATGCTGTAGCAATTGGGTTGAAATTCAAATTCGCTCGATTCTGCAGCCCAATAGCTTTCATTGGGAGCCATCCCAAACGGAGCCCCAGTGATCGGATTAGCAAAACTGGTTGGCAGTGTTTTTCCACCAATATCCGAATAATAGGTAATTCTGTTTCTTCCGGGATTAACATATCCAGTTGGGGCTTCACCCCCTCCTAAATTCAAGAAATTTCCGGCGCCATAGTTTTCGTGGTACCCTTGATTTCCATTGTGATACAAGCCACCAACCAATACATCTTCATTCCATCCGGCACCAAACCCCCAAAAGTCTGAAGCGCGAACTCCCGACATCTTGAAATCGGGTTGGGTTGTTAAAAAATCGGTGGATTTATAGATTCCACCATCAGTGGTAATCCATGTGTTTCCATTCACCTGACGAAAATCTTGATTGTCTACATGGAGCGAAAGTGGACCGCCAACATATCCAGAGACACTCGTGTAACTTGCGCCACCGTCTGTGGATCGGTACAAGTTGAGTCCACCCACCAAAATCTCATCTGCATTGTTCGGATTGGCAAGTATGGCACAGTTGTAAAATCCTTGATGATATAACCAGGTGGCCCAACCAATCGCTAAATTGGGATGTGCTGCTGAATACGGTCCACCATCTTGTCCGTAGGCATTTACCCAAGAGCTTCCCGCATTATCGCTTTTATAGATGCTGATAAATCCGTAGTCATTAGCCTTCGCTTCTCCAATTAAATATACATAGATTCGATTTGGATTCGCAGGAGTAAGTGCAATTCGGGCACCGCCATCGTTGCGCGCAGGATCTACTGAACTATACCAGCCATTGCTTTGTGTGATCCATGTTGCGCCAAAATCTGTGGATTTTAAAAATCCGCAAATATTCAAGTTGGGGTCGTGTTTTACGAGGTATTGTTCCTGTGCGTTCAAGACATTCGGTTTAATGTCGTAACACGCATCACCCCATAATTGGGTCCAAGTTGTACCACCATCCGTAGATCGATGCAATCCTTTGTCAGAAGCCACCAATACGATGTTTTCATTTCCTGGAACGATTAGAATTTCATTTACGCCAAACCCAGAATTAGGCAATACATTGGTCCATGTGGATCCACCATTCAAGCTACGGTATACGCCATTATTTCCACCAGCAAAAAAGAGCAGGGGATTGGTAGGACTTACTTCTACGGCGCTTACACCGCTAGAGAAATCTAATCCCATAGAAATACAGGTCCAGTTTTGTCCACCATCTGTACTTTTATAAACCTCTCCAGGTTCGGTACCGCAAATTACTGTATTAGGTGAGCCCGCACATTGATCTAAACTGTAAATATTTGCTTGGTCGCCTCCTTGTCCACCGCCTTGTGAATAGGTAGTGATTGGTCCAACCACAGACCACGACGAAGATTTTATTATGCTCGGTTTTGGATTGGAATTAACTGCTTGAGCAACAATATACCCCGCATCATTCAGTTGGGTAGAGTAGGTGCGCACCCAACGTTTGTAATATTGGGTATGGTAGCTTTTTTCAAATGAATGCGTTCGATAATACGCATTGTACGCTGCACTTACTTCCAGCATGTTTGGATTGTCGCCATACATGAGTTGAGCCCATTGCGGTAAGGTTGAAATTTCCACAGCGGATGGTTTCTTCATGAGTTGGGCCATGCTTAAGGTAAAGCTGCAGATCAGTAAGGTGGTGAATACGAGGTGTTTCATCGGTATCGTTGATTAAATCGGTTTTCTTGTATGGTTCTTAATGCGTTTAAATCTTCCGGAATTTCTCGTTTCCATCGCTTGTGCGACCACATCCATAGGGATGGATGAGAATTAATCGCAGTTTCCAAACGCTTAGTATAAGATTCCGTAAGCTCCCCAAAGGTAAGTGATTTTGGGGATTCAGTTAAGAGTTTAAAGGTCAAGGAATAAAATCCTGGACTGCTTAACGACAGATTCAGAAAGACTACTGCGGCATCGGTTTCATTCGCTAAGGCTTCGGTACCAAAAGGTATGGCGGTTGGTTGATTAAGGAATTCCATCCAATAACTTTTGTTAGAGTCGCCTGGACTCTGATCGGCTAACAATAGCAAAATAAAGGGTTGATTTTTTTCATTGAGTAAATGCTCCCTGTAGTTTTTACTGTGAATTACTTTCAAGCCAAACCGCTCGCGGCGTTCGGTGAGTTTTTGTTGCCAGAACGAAGCAGAAAGTGGCATGCCAAGACCAAATACATTCGACGGGAAATGAATCCCTAAGGAAGTGATGAGCCATTCCCAATTTCCGTAATGTCCGCCAACCAAAAGAATATTCTTTCCCTTTGCGTGCAATTCATTAATTAATGCTGGATTCGTGTAGGTAATTCTTGACCTTAAGGCATCGGCCGAAAAACTCAGGTTTTTAACGGATTCAATAAATACGGTACTAAGATGCCAATAAAAAGCCTTAGCTTTTTCTTTGATTTGAGCTGATGTGTCACTCGGAAAACTACGCGTAACAGTCAAAAGCACCACCTTTTTTCGATAGCCAACTAATTGATATAATACAACAAATAAAAGTGGTCGCAGTACCATTAAACACTTAAGGGGCAATAAAGAAAAAGGAAATACGATGAGGGAGTAGAGGAGCCTATTCATTCGCACCGTATTTATCGTTCCATAATTGGTAGAGTTGCTTGGCAATTTCTTGTTCTTTTGCGCTGCTTCCCGCTTTAAAGAAATTACTTCCAGCGATAGCATCAGGTAGAAATTCTTGGACCACAAAGTTCCCCGGGAAATCGTGGGCATATAAATAGCCTTCACCATATCCTAATTCTTCCATCAGCGCTGTGGGGGAATTGCGTAGAGGAAGAGGTACAGGTAAATCTCCGGTTTTAGCTACCAATTCTTGCGCTCGATTAATGGCTTGATAGGCGGCGTTTCCTTTGTGCGAGGAGGCTAGATAAATCGTACATTGGGAGAGTACGATGCGTGATTCGGGCCAACCTAATTTGGATACGCTGTCAAAGGTTGTGTTTGCGATTAATAAGGCATTTGGATTAGCCAATCCAATATCTTCGGAAGCGATAATTAAGAGGCGACGAGCAATGAATTTGGGATCCTCTCCACCCGCAATCATTCGCGCTAACCAATACACTGCAGCGTTGGGGTCGCTACCGCGAACCGATTTAATAAATGCAGAAATAATATCGTAATGCTGTTCGCCGTCTTTATCATACCTTGACAGGCTTTGTTGCGCATTGGCAAATACGTACTCATTCGTGATGATTAAGGGTTGATTAGCGGGCGCACTACCGACTAAAAGCTCAAATACATTGAGTAATTTTCGTGCATCACCACCAGAAATAGCCAGTAAGGCTTCGGTTTCTTGAAGCGTTATTTCCTTAGACTTCAACCAAGAATCTTTGCTTAAGGCTCGAGTTAAGAGCAATTCCAAATCTACTTTGTTGTGACTTTGTAAGGTATACACCTGACAGCGGGAAAGTAGGGCGGCAATCACCTCGAACGATGGGTTTTCTGTTGTGGCACCCATCAGGGTAACCGTTCCTTTTTCTACGGCTCCAAGCAAGGAATCTTGCTGTGCTTTTGAAAAGCGATGAATTTCATCGATAAATAACACCGCACCACCTTGTTGAAACATTCCTCCTTTTTCCGCTTGCTGAATCACTTCACGGACTTCTTTAACGCCTGAAGAAATCGCCGAAAGTTTATAAAACGGTCTTTTTAAGTGTGTAGCAATTAAATTCGCAAGGGTCGTTTTACCAACACCTGGCGGTCCCCAAAAAATCATGGATGGAAGCACGCCAGCATCGATGGATTTACGCAAGGGGGCATCCGGACCCAGCAAATGAACTTGCCCGATATAATCATCGAGTTGGAGCGGGCGCATGCGTTCTGCGAGGGGCGTATTCATGGGTTAAAGGTACAAAATCGCATAGAGACGAACAATTGTCTGGGCAATGTTATCTTTGTAGAAGAATATAACATATGAACATTCAATCAACGCTTATTCTTTGTTTACTGCTCTTGGTGGGATGTACATCCTCGAATAAAAAGGCCAATAGAAAAGAGCAACAA
>JAIXRD010000158.1 GCA_027485365.1 Cryomorphaceae bacterium
TACCAATTGTCCATCTGTTGAAACCGTTGGGATTGCTGAATGATCGGTTATCTGTACCCATACTTTAGAAACTTGACCTAAACTTCTAGTGGTTAAACTTCCTAAGATTAAAACGAAAAGTAGTGTTGTTTTTTTCATATCCTTTGGTATTAGCGTTGTTTGTTAAACCAAAGGTGACTATATATAAAGTCTGATATATTCAGTTTTTCTTCCGGCACACGCAAAATACACGTACATACCGATAAGAATCTATGTAGTTATTGGGAAGGCACTACGTAGTTATACGTAGTTTGGATGGTTTTCTATCCGTTTAGGGTGATTCTTTTAAGGATTGATTCTGAATGAATCTTTTTAGATTTTGTTTTCCCTGGTTTAGTAACCTTTATTTTAAACCATGTTGATTTTGCTTGAGAAGTATTCAGTTCAATAAGGACATATCCATGATGTCTCATGTTGACAAAGTCCAATGCGGGATTAAGGGCCTTATTTCGTAGTTTGCGTTCAACGGATTTTGTTTTACATGACGAATATCGTTCATTGTAATTTGCGGATGTTACACTGGGTGCTACCCACTCAACCCCAAGTGGTTTATTTTTATGCTCAAGTTTTAAGGCTAAAGAACAATGGATGTCACCGGTAAGGACAATGAGGTTGTTTGCTTGATTTTTAGCAAGGCTGATTTTATGAAATTCATCGAATAATTGATTTCGTTCTTTTAAATACCCTTGCCAGGTATCCATGCTTTTTTTTATGCCGGCTACATCTGGTGGAATTGTAATGCTAGAAAAGAGTACTTGATTACCAAGAATATTCCAGGCGGCATCCGATTGATTCATGGAGTTCACAAGCCAATCATATTGTGTGCTTCCTAGCATGCTGCTGCTATCTAGGTTCTCGCCTTCTTGCGTAGGTTGTTTTGTCCTTCCTTTGAGTCGTTCATCAAGCATAAATAAATTGGCTAAGGAACCAAAGTTAAATTCCCTTTGTATTTCATATTGCGTATTGTCTACGATTGGTAACCATTCAAAATATGCTTGCTGTGCCGCATGTTTTCGGTCATTCCAATCACCGTCTTCCTCTTGGTGATTTTGAGCGCCTTCGGTATATGTATCATTCGCTATTTCATGATCATCCCAAACAGAAATAAACGGGGTGTTTTGATGAACTTTTTGCAGTTGTTCATCCAATCGATATTGGGCATACCGAGATCGGTAATCTTGAATCGTTAGTAATTCTTTGGCAGGCAGATGCACACGATTTAAGGACTTATCGCCATAAACTCCCGGGCCGTATTCATAAATGTAATCGCCAAGATGAACTACAAAATCTAGATTAGGAATATTGGCTATGGATTCATAAGCGTTGAAATATCCCCATTCATAATTACTACAACTTACCAATGCGAATTTTAAGTGGTTTGGATTCGTTCCAATGGTTTTCGTTTTTCCAATAATAGAAGTATCCTCACCATAAATGAATCTGTAGAAATATTGTTTGTCTTGCGAAAGATTGGCCGCATTCATTTTAACTGACAAGCCCCGCGAAATCTCCACTTCATATTGGTATGTTCTTGCGACCTCTTTAAAATTAGCTTGTTCACTCACTTGACAACGCACCATACGAAAGGATTGAAGCTTGAATGGGTTTAACGCCGTCCACAAAACAACCCCTTTTTCTGTTGGGTCTCCGGATGCTACGCCAAAAGGAAACACGCCTTTCGATTTCAATTGGTCATTAATTTCCGAACAATAAATTCGTTCGATTTGACTGTTTACGTTGAGACTAATCAATAAAAATATAAAGAGCGTATTGCGCATTTTTTTAGTTAAAATTAAGGGTATTAATTCTATACGTAGTGGTTAATTCTGAATTTCCTTTAAATTTAAGCTAAATTTTAACCCATGAAAAACTACCTACTCCTTATTTTCTTTATTCAGCAACTCAGTTTATTTGCACAAAACATCATTTGGCAGGATGATTTTGAAAACCTAGCAGCCTGGACTTTAAATGCCGCAAGCGGTGCGAATGGAATTGATGCAAATATCTGGGTGATTTCAGACGCTGAAGGTGGGGTAGCAGCCGGCAATTGTGGAGTTGCCGGAAATGGCAATAAGACCTTGCATGTGGGATGCCAAGGTGCATGGTGCGTTGGCAGTGGGGCTACCTATAATGCAGGTGATGGCGGGTTCGGAATTATAGATGCAACTACAAATAAACGCGCATTCACGAGTGCCAATATAAATACAATGAATACGGGTGTCTTGAATTTGTCTTTTGATTACATCGGTATGGGGCAGCCAGGAGCTGATTTTGGCAATGTAGTATATAGTCTAGACGGTGGAAGTAATTGGTCTGTTTTGCAGGTTATAAATTCAGGTACAACCTGTGCTTCAGGGCAAGGACTTTGGAGTAATATTGTTGCCTTGTTGCCCGCTAGTTGTTCGAATATCTCCACCCTAAGAATTGGATTTGAATGGCATAACGATAATGACGGTGCCGGTTCAGACCCTTCGCTGGCTATAAATAACGTGAAAATTACATCCCCAGTTCAACCTTCGGTGACTGCTTCTTACATGCTTTCTACTAACGTACCGTGCTTAGGAGATTGCATTTCCATTACTAATACAAGTACCGGTGCCAATACCTTCGCGTGGGATTTCGGTAACGGTCAAACGTCCACCTTGCAAAATCCCAATCCAGCGTGTTATTATTTTCCTGGAACATATAACGTTCAATTAATTGCTTGCAATGGTATGACCTGTGATTCGAGTGTTGTGGCGATAACAGTTCAACCACTTTTAACAGGCACCTTGAATGTAACGAGCACAGGTTCATACACATGGCCATTCAACGGTATGGTTTATACGTCTTCTGGGACATACGTTGATACTGCAGCGAATGCAAATACATGCGATAGTTTGGTTACCTTAACCCTAACCATTTTAACCGGCGGAATTAATGACTTAAATGGATTCACTTCGAAAAAAATAGTCAGGATTACTGATTTGAGTGGCAGAGTAACTGTAAAAAGACCAGGCCAAATCCTTATATTGTATTTTGAGGATGGAACAATAGAAAGGGTTTGGATTGAGGAATAGTAAGTATTTAAATATGAGAAGATTATTATTAGGTTTTTGTTTTCTATTGATTTGTGTGTTAACCAATCAGGTTAAGGCTACACATATCCTTGGCGGAGAAATTTATTACGATTCTTTAGGCAACGGTTTTTATAAAGTAACATTTGAGATTTATAGAGATTGTAACAGCGCAACAGCCTATGATAACCCGCTCGTTTATACGATATTTAATGAAGATGGAACGTATTACTCAGAAGAGGTTGTTTCCTTATTTTCTAGTGCGATTTTACCCATTGTGTATGATGACCCTTGCGTAACTCCTCCAAATAATATTTGTGTTGAAAAAGGTATTTATATTGATACCATTCAATTGCCCTTCAACCCATCTGGGTATCATATATCTTATCAACGATGCTGTTGGGCAAATAATATAGACAACATCGTAGATCCTGGAAATAATGGGATCACGTTAACAACGTTTATTCCAGGGAGTGCATTAACCCCCGTATATAATCAGGGCGCACGATTTACTAATTATCCACCCTTGGTACTTTGCGCACAAAACACCTTGAACTTTGACCACGTAGCTTTTGATCCGGATGGTGATTCCCTCACCTATGAGCTAGCAGACCCTTTACTCGGTGGAAGTATAGCTAATGTAATCCCAAACCCCGAATCACCGCCTCCATATGCAGGTGTTGCATGGAATCCCGGATTTTCCACCCTCGTTCCTTTTGGTGTGGGCTCCTCAATTACAATAAATGCCCAAACAGGTATGATGTCTTTCACGCCAAACAATATCGGGAATTTTGTTGCAGGGGTAAGGGTAAACGAGTTTAGAAACGGGGTATTAATAAATTCAAAGATTCGAACCTTCGCGTTTAGAGTAGTCCTTTGTCAGGTGGACATACCGATTGCTGTTAATATTACAGGACCACCTCAATTGGTAGAGGATTGCGGTTTTGCAGGATTTATAATATCAAGAACGGATACTACATCGAACTTGATTGTTCAAATTGGTTTAGGTGGAACAGCCACAAATGGAGCTGATTACCCATTCATTCCCGCCTCATTAACCATTCCTACCGGTGTGTTTTCAGATACCATTGCTGTTGAAGCATTGTTGGACACTTTAATTGAGTCAACCGAAACTGTTTTCTTTAGTGTTATTGTTCCGAATCCCTGCGATGGCACCTTCGACACCACATCAATTACGCTTAACTTAGTTGATTATCAGCCCTTACAACTTGTCGCGCTGGATTCTGTAAATGTTTGTGTTGGAGGAGGCGAAGTTCCTTGGATTGGATGTTCCGTTAGTTTCGGGTTACCGCCGTATCAATACAATTGGTCGCCTGGCGTTTTTCCAAATAACGACACCATAACGTTGTCAGGTAACTTATTGGCGCCGAATCAAAACTTATTTTCTGTAGCGGTACAAGACCAATGTGGTAAGACGGCTGTTATAGATCCAATTGCTGTATTTAATCAATGTCCTTTGGAGGCTCCCAATGTGTTAACATTAAATGGTGATCAAACAAACGAGGTATTTATAATTAAACATTTAGAGGACTACAATGCCGTGCAGTTGAGAGTGTTTAATCGATGGGGTAATATAGTTTATCAAAATGATGCCTACCAAAATGATTGGTCTGGGATAACCGACAACGGCAAGGAACTTTCTGATGGAGTATATTTTTATACCATATTACCCGAAAGTGAAAAGTATGCTTACGACGACCAAGAACGAACCAAGTTTTTACTCGCCGGCTTTTTACATGTTTTTCATTAGTCCTTTTATTAAATGTTAATTCGTGATAAATCACCTGTTGATAGGCAATCAACCACAGTAAAAATCATAACACACTTGATTTTATCCTAAATATTTAAAAGTTTTTCACTTTTCCTATTGTGTAATTAAATTAAGCTTGTATCTTTGCACCCCTCAAAGAGCGTTTGAGGTTATTATATATTGTTAAATTAAGAGTATTTTTATGCCAACTATTCAACAGTTAGTTCGCAAAGGAAGAACGGCGGTAGTAAAGAAGAGTAAGTCTGCTGCACTTGATTCATGTCCTCAACGAAAGGGAGTATGTGTTCGTGTGTATACAACCACTCCAAAAAAGCCAAATTCTGCCATGCGTAAAGTGGCTCGGGTTCGTTTAACTAACGGACGCGAGGTCAATGCTTATATCGGAGGTGAAGGTCACAACCTTCAGGAACACTCCTTAGTATTAGTTCGTGGTGGTCGTGTTAAAGATCTACCAGGAGTTCGTTATCACATTGTTCGCGGTGCTGAAGATACAGCAGGTGTTCAAGGGCGATCTCAACGACGTTCAAAATATGGTACTAAACGACCTAAGCAAAAATAATATAGTTGTCAATCAGCGATAATTTTTAAGCGATGAGAAGAAGAAAAGCGAAAAAAATTGCCATCCTCCCGGATCCAAAATTCAACGAACAGGTTGTTACCAAGTTTGTGAATAATTTAATGTATTCCGGTAAGAAGAGTTTGGCGTTTAAAATATTCTACGATGCGATAGAGCTCGTAGAAAAAAAGATTGAAGATACTCCAGGTCTTGAGGTTTGGAGAAAAGCAATTGAAAATGTTACACCGAGTGTAGAGGTTAGGAGCCGAAGAGTTGGTGGAGCTACGTTTCAAATTCCAACTCCGGTGCGTGA
>JAIXRD010000239.1 GCA_027485365.1 Cryomorphaceae bacterium
AAGAGCAACGTTTGATGTCTACACATTTTATACCTTAGGGGAAGATTCGAATCAATTAATCGGCCTTGTTAAGCGCTTTTGGTATATTTTCATCTTGTGTGTTCTATGGATTATTTTATTTGTTTGGGTATTGAGAAAAATACCACACGCTAAGCGTGAAAAAATCACCATCACTTCTAGCGTAATACTGTTTTTAACTTCATTAAGCTTCAGTTTCATTGCGGCTAGAAATAGTTTTGGTCCGAAGCCCCTTGGAATTGCTGATGCCCTAAAAACTCAGCACCCAATGGGTGCACAATTCACCTTAAACGCTCCGTTTGTTGTGTTAAAAACGATGCAAAATGAAGCTACCCCAAATGAAAACTTAGTTAAAAATAGCCTTGAAACAAAATATGCCAATCCATGTCTTAATGTTCGCAGTAAGCACCAAGCATCCCAAGTAAACATACTATTCATTATTGTTGAAAGCCTTGGAAATCAACAACTTCATCAACAGGTTAATGGAATTCCCATCACACCTTTTCTAGATAAAATAGCCGCGGAACAAACGAATACCTTTGCAACGGAAGGACTTGCCGAAGGAAAAACTTCCATTGAATGTTTACCCGCACTTTTTGCAGGAATACCTTCGTGGCTAGAAACCCCGTTCATGCTCAGCAATTATAGCACCAATACACTTACAGGATTTCCTTCGATTTGTAATCAACACGGGTATGAAACATACTTTGTACATGGCGCTAAAGAAGGATCAATGCGCTTTGATGCCCTGGCCAGTTCACTCGGATTCAAGCACCAATTACATGGTGATGACTTGTCCACTTCCAATGCTGAAGCAGGGAGCTGGGGACTTCATGATCATGAGGTTTTTAAACACATTTCAAACAAATTAAACGGTCATAGAAAACCGTTTATGATGACTTTTTTCACCCTTTCAACCCACGAACCCTTCGATATTCCTAAACGCTTTAGGAATAAATACAAGATACCTACCGCCGAAGCTGCCTCTTATCGGTTTTTCGATGATCAATTACGTCTGTTTTTTGAACAAAACAAACACAAAAAATGGTTCAAAAACACCATGGTTGTCATAACGGGTGACCACACTCCGGTTCATCTAGACAATGCACAATATAAAATCCAAGATTATTATTCCGTACCCATCCTGATCATACCACCCGATTGCATGAAACAACCCTTCAAGGTGAAAGAACAGAAAGCGATCATTCCAACGTTATGCAAGGCCTTAAATTGGAATGTGAACCTGTATTCATTTGGGAATCGAAAAGATCAAGATGTTATTCGCTACTTGAATGGGATATATTACATATGGAATGATGAATTTGAGTTGCAGTACAATGAAACTAAAGCGTCTTGGCGCGTTCTCTTAAAAAAGGTGAAAAATACTTCATATTCTGGTAAAAAAACATTAACTTTGAAAATAGGAGAATCTAAAACAAAGTTCCTTTCTCTACTGCAACGTTTTAGAAAAGATCTCCGATTGAATAAAACACACCGATGAAAGAGCGCATTTGGTTTATTGTAAATCCGATTTCTGGAGGCCGTAAAAAAGCGGAACTTCCTGAACTAATTGCTGCCCATTTGGATCACGATAAGTTTGCCTACGAAATCATTCATACAGAACACAAAGGGCATGCCATCGAACTCGCTAAAGAAGCGATTTCAATAGGTATAGATATTGTTTGTGCTGTTGGAGGTGATGGTTCTGTACATGAAGTTGGAACAACTTTGATCGGATCTAATACCCAATTAGCCATTATTCCATTAGGTTCCGGAAATGGGCTTGCCCGCCACATGAAAATCCCTCTAAAAATCAAAGAGGCATTGGAATGCATTAACTCAGGAAACATCATTGAGATGGATACCTTAAAAGTCAACAACAAACCAATTCTCGGTTTTGGAGGATACGGCTTTGATGCATTGATTGCAAAAAAATTCGCTGGGTCAAGTAAACGTGGCTTTACTTCGTATATCAAACTAGTTCTTAAAGAAGTTTTCAAATACAACCCGATCAATGTCTCTATTGATGCGAACGGGCAAGTTCGAAAACTACCCGTAATGCTATGTACCATTGCGAACACCTCTGAATTAGGAAACGGATTCAAAGTATCACCAACCTCAGATGCCACTGATGGGAAATTCGAAGTGGTCATCCTAAAGCCTTTTTCGTTTTGGAATATCCCCGCCATGCTATACCGATATTTCTCTGGAAGAACTGACCATAGCGGATTAACAGAGGTGATAAAAACCGACCATGCGACCTTGGTACTTCCTCACTCGTACGGTCAAATTGATGGTGAACCCATCTCTTCTGGAAAAAAAGTCCAAGTGGATGTTGTACCGCGAAGCCTTCGCATTATTGTAAAATAACATGAACTTTATCGATTGGGATCTCCCAGAAATTTTAATACGGCTTAATGCATTAACGGCCGATAAGAACCCACATTGGGGTAATTTTTCAGCGCAACAAATGGTTGAACATCTAGCGAAAGGATTTTCACTATCTAATGGGCAACTTAAATTTCCAATGGAAGTATCGGAAGAAAAAGCCCTGCAATCAAAAGCCTTTTTATATACAGATAAACCCTTTGGAAAAGACATCAAGGTGGGATTTGTTAATTCGGGAAAACCCTTGGCTTTTGAGGAATTGGAGTTGGCTGTAGATGCATTTATTGAGGGATTTGTAGCCTTCGACGAATACTATGAATCCAACCCAGAGGCGACCCATCCCCACCCCTACTTTGGCCCACTAAATCATGAAGAATGGATTTTACTCCACCGAAAACACATTAGTCACCACCTCGAACAATTTGGGATTTAGTTACAGAAAATTAGCAATTTATAACAAGCCCATTCAAAGTAATTATAGTAATATTGTCACTTAAATTTTAACTCTTTTCTATGAAAAATTCATTTTTACTTCTCATCCTGTTAGCTTGTTCATTTGGATATAAGGCTCAAACTGCCGAGGAAATTATTAATCAATTCCAACAAGCCATTGGTGGTGAAAAATGGAACAATGTAAATGGGCTTCGTATGAATGCGAATGTCGAACAAGGCGGGATGAAAATCCCAGTTGAGGTTGTCATGCTTAAAGACGGAAGAATGTACACTGAAATTACCCTCATGGGAAATACAATGATTATGCAAGCATACGATGGAACCACCGTCTGGACGACTAACTTTATGTCTATGGAGCCTGAAAAAGCACCATCTGATGAAAGTGAAAATGCTAAACGAGCGGCAAAAGAATTCCCAAATGCATTGGTTAATTACAAAGCACTTGGATATACCCCTACCCTCCTTGGTTCAGAAACTATCGATGGTACAGCTTGTCACAAAATTAAATTAGACAAGAAAACAATCATGGCCGAGGGTAAAGAAGTGCCAAACATTGAATATTACTACATTGACAAAGAGAATAATGTTCCAATCCTTACAGAAACGGAAATCCAAACCGGAGAAATGAAAGGCAAGATTTCACAAACAAAGTATTCAGACTATCAAGAAGTAGACGGCGTTATTATCGCGTTCTCAAATACCTCTGGCATAAAGGATGGCATGTCACAAACCATTCAATATGATAAAGTAGAAGTCAATCCAAAAGTAGAAGAAACTAAGTTTTCATTTCCTAAAAAGTAACTAATGAATAAGTTAATCCTTTGCCTTTTCGCTTCAGGATGGGCAGCCTTGTCATGGGCACAAACTCCTACCCTCAACGCCGGAGATTATTTCGGTGATTTAAAGGCGCGGCACATTGGTCCTGCGTTAATGAGTGGTCGAATCTCCGATGTTGAATTACACCCGAAAAACTCAAACGTTCTTTTGGTTGGTGCTGCTGGCGGTGGGGTTTGGAAATCACAAGATGGTGGCGTACGTTTTACTTCAATATTCGACCAATATTGTCAATCCATTGGTTGTATTACCATGGACCCCAGCGATCCCGACAACACGTATTGGGTAGGAACTGGAGAAACATGGACCAGAAACAGTGTTTCCATGGGTGATGGTATTTACAAAACAACCGATGGAGGAAAGAATTGGACAAAAATGGGACTTGAAAAATCAGACCGCATTGCATCCATTCAAATCAACCCGAATAATCCAAATGAAATTTACGTGGGTGTATTGGGCGCCTTGTGGGGTCAGAGCAACGAACGTGGAGTGTACAAGTCAATCGACGGGGGTAAAACTTGGAATAAGATTCTGTTTGTAAATAACACTACCGGATGTTCTGAATTAGTAATGGACCCAACCCAGCCTCAGGTATTATACGCTGCCTTTTGGGAATTTGGTCGGACCGCATATTCATTTAATTCAGGCGGACTCAACAGCGCACTGTACAAAAGCGTAGATGGTGGCGCAACATGGAAAAAATTAGAAAACGGCTTACCACAAGGAGAAAAAGGTCGCATTGCCGTTGCGCTTGCACCGTCCAATTCATCCATCGTTTATGCCGTAATCGAAGCCAAGAAAAAAGAAGAAAAAGGACTTTATCGTTCAGAAGATGGCGGAAATACATGGACCTTCCTAAATGGAGATTTTGCCCTAACTGTACGTCCATTCTATTTTTCAAGAATTACTGTACACCCAAAGGACCCAAATATTATAGCTAAAGGAGGACTCTTTGGTTCCATTAGTCGAGACGGGGGAAAAACATTTAAGAATTTAGGTTCGATGCATTCCGATATTCATGACGTGGTGTTTGACAATAACCAACCCGACAAAGTGTTTGTCGCTACCGATGGTGGATTATACCGTTCGCTGGATGGTGGTTCCAGTATGGAGATGATTGAAGATTTACCTGTAAGTCAGTTTTATCATGTGAGCCTAGATAACCGAAGTCCATATTATGTATATGGTGGCTTACAAGACAATAATTCATGGTTTGGACCTTCTGCTAGTCCCGGTGGAGTTGAGGCCCGCGATTGGGAATTAGTTGGTCAAGGAGATGGATTTCGTGTGTATCCGCATCCGACACATCCAAACATCGTGTATTCAGAAATGCAAGGAGCGGAGGCCATTTGGCGGTTCGATGTGGAGAAACAACAATTAAAAACAGTAAAACCATACCCACTTGAGGGCGATCCCAAACTTCGGTTTAATTGGAATGCCTCGCTAACAACAAGCAAGCATAATCCAGACCGACTTTACGTTGGTAGTCAGTTTGTTCATGTATCTAATGATCGAGGCGATAGCTGGACTAAAATTTCACCCGACCTAACGACCAACGACAAAGTAAAACAAAACCAAGAAGCATCGGGCGGTTTATCCGCAGATAATTCAGGTGCTGAAAACCATTGTACCATTTTCACGATTGCTGAATCTCCGTTATCAGATCAAGTGATTTGGGTCGGAACAGACGACGGAAATGTTCAAGTAACTAAGGACGGGGGTAAAACTTGGGAGAACCTAACGAAGAACCTTACGGGGCTTCCAACCAATACGTGGTGTTACCACATCGAAGCCAGTGTATTTGGAAAAGAAATCGCCTATGCAGTGTTCGATGGACATACCAAGAATGATTATACAGCCTACATATATAAAACAACTGATTTCGGTAAAACCTGGCAATCCATTGCTACATCAGAAATCACAGCATTTGTCCGAAATATCCAAGAAGATTTCGTCAACAAGAATTTACTGTACGTAGGAGCCGAAAATGGCTTGTACATAACGTTAAATGGTGGAAAATCCTGGGCGCCTTTTACAAATAACTTCCCAAAGGTGGCCGTTCATTATTTAGAATTGCACCCAACAAAACATGCCTTAGTTGCAGCAACCCATGGACGAGGGATTATCATTCTTGATGATGTTCGCCCCTTGCGCAACATTAACGAAGGATTATTGACGAGAAACTTGAGCTTTTTTGAAACAGACAGGTTTACACTTCCTGAAAAAAGTAATTTCGGAGGTACAGCATCGGAAAATCAATTCGTTGGGGAAAATCCAAGCAGCAATGCAAAAATTAGCTATTTGCTTCCTAAGCGTCATACGTTTGGTAAAATGACGGGGGAGATCACCACCTTAGATGGCACCTTAGTTTCCAAGCTTGAAGTAGGCAAAAACAAAGGGATAAATACGATTGAATGGGGCTTCAATGGAATTGCGCCAAAAGTTGCAAAAGGAAAAGGGTTCTCTGTGGCGCCACCTCCGTATGTTAAGTCAGGGAATTACATAGTAAAAATCACCAAGGGAAATGAAATATTCGAAAAGCAAATTGAAGTAATTTATGATTCAAGTTCATCATTTATCTCAAGTGATCGAGCAAAACAACAACAAACCACAACAGAAGTATTCAATATGATCCAGGACCTGGCGTATTTAGTATATCAAATTGACCAATGGGATGCCAAAGCGACTGAATACAAAAACAAGCATACGAAGACGGAGAAGTATGTGGATGCGTTACGGATGGATCTTACCGCGATGCGGAACACCTTGGTAGTTACAACCGGAGATAATTATGTGGGAGCAGCAGAAGATGAATTGAGAGAAAAGTTGAATGAAATATTCGCTAATGTTTCCAGTTATTTTGGCGCACCTTCGAGCTCGGAGTTAGCTAATATCAGCGCACTATCCAATGAATTGAACAAAGCAAAAAAACAGTTTGGTGTACTTCAAGAATCAAAAATAAAAGCTTTTAAATCCCTCCTTGAAAAGGATTCAGAGATTAATATGCCTGAAATTTTGTCATTCGAGGAGTTTATTAAGCAATAATGAAATTTGAAGTTCAAATAAAACGAACCTTAAACTGCCAAATCGAACGCGCTTTCAAGTGCCCCATGCTTTGCGATGTAAAATTAGTACATACCGGCTACGGAATCATGCCTCGAATTACGGGGGTTAGCCACGATGAAAGCTGGGGAAAAATAGGAGGATCCAAACGGATTTACGCGAATAAATCATGGATTCAGAAAGGCGGATTTGTTTCTATGGATCATGTCCTAGAACGGATTGAAAACAAACGTTGGAAGATTCGAGTTGATCAATTTCAATCGTGGATGCTTGGATTTTACCAGTTTGATGGTACGTGGTTTACCAACCCATTGGATAATGACTCAATTGAAATCACCTATACGTATCAATTATACGCAAAGGGATTCTTGCTCTATCCACTTCAATGGACCTTTGCCAAGGTATTTTGGAAAACCTATATGAAAAAGGTGTACCGCAATGTGGAATCACTCATTTTATCGGAAACCCCATATAGCTATGAATAAGTTGATCGTTGCCCGGATTCTTACGATTGCAACCCTGCTACTAACTGCAGCTTGCAACAATGAATCAAAGCAAAAGGTAACTAAACAGCATCACGAGACTTCTTATATTCAACCCCTTGATTCCTTAATGGATGGAGATATTCTATTCCAAATTTCAACGTCAGGTCAAGGAAAAGCTATTCAATTAGCCACCAAGTCACCGTATTCGCATTGTGGAATTCTCTTCAAAGAAAATAAAGAATGGATGGTTTTTGAAGGAGTACAACCAGTCAAAAAGACCTTACTTTCTGAATGGATTAATCGAGGCGACGGTCACCACTTTGTAAGTAAACGGCATAAGGATGCTGCCTCCTTATTAACTAAGCATGTAAAAGAAAAAATGAAAAAAAAAAAAAAAAAACTGGTGGGTAAGAATTATGATTTAACCTTTGAATGGAATGACGACCGCATCTACTGTTCAGAACTGGTATACAAAATATATCAGCGGGGTGCGGGTGTTTCTGTTGGGAACTTGCAAAAATTGCGAGATTTTAACTTAAACTCTCCCGTAGTTCGTGCTAAACTAAAGGAACGATACGGGAAAAATATTCCATTGAACGAAACCGTAATTTCTCCGGGAGCGATTTTTGCTGACAGCAACTTGGTGGAAATTTTAAGCAAATAAAAAAATCCCTCCGAGGAGGGATTAAACAAAACAACTAATCAAAATCAATTAATATTCAGTAACTACCTGGTGCTGGTCCATTAATTTTCTCAAATTGATAAGTGCGTAGCGCATGCGACCTAAGGCCGTATTAATGCTAATGTCCTCCATTTCCGCAATTTCTTTAAACGATAAATCTTGATATAACCGCTGATAAATAATTTCCTTTTGAGCGCTTGGCAATTCATCTAGGAAACGAACTACTTGAGTTTCTAATTCTTCCTTACAGGTAATCTGAAGCACATTTAAATCGTCATTGGACAAGCGACTGAAAACTGAATAATCTTCAGAAGCTGATCTCGTTTCAGATAGAAATCGCACCTTTTTGTTCTTACGGAATCCATCAATAATCAAGTTGTGGGCGATCCGCAAAACCCAAGGTAAAAATTTCCCTTCTTCGTTGTAATTTCCACCTTTGAGGGTTACGATTACTTTCATGAAGGTATCTTGAAAATAATCATTAGCCAACTCAGGGTCTTTAATTTTAGATAAAATAAATCGGTAAACACGGTCTTTGTGACGTGTGATTAATAGTTCAAACGCTTTTTCGTTTCCGTTAACATACAGCTTTACTAGCTCTTGATCTCCTAATGATACTATCGACATAATTTACAGTTAATCCAAGAATTTGGGGTTAAGTAAATTTGGTGTCTATAGGCGAGCTTATTTAGATTTGTTAAACGTAAAAGTAAAGATTTCTTGTGTAAATAGCTAGTCAATTAACTTTTCATTACTTTCATTGAAAATTCATTGGGTTATGTCGAATAATGTATTTTGGATCGGACTAGTCACCTTACTTGGATTTCCAATCCTTGGCTATTTCTTGAGCTATGGCCTTGATTTTTCGCATGGGGTCGAATTTCTCAAGCTATCATCATTTACCGTAATTCCTGTAGGTTATGGGCTCATGTTTGGATTTGCTTACGCCTTCCTTGCCCTCCTGTTTATGGATGCTCCCATATTTGATTCCTTAGGAAACCGAATGGAACAACTCATTAAACAACTTAAGCTTACCGTGCTTAAAGGCTTGTTTTTATCTGTATGTGCAGGCGTTGGTGAAGAATTATTGTTTAGAGCGTCCATTCAACCCTACCTTGGAATTTGGATTGCCTCGATCCTTTTTGTCGCCATTCATGGCTACCTAAACCCCTGGAACTGGAAATTTAGTTTATACGGTCTAATCATCCTACCGTTCATTGTATTACTATCCTATGGCTATGAGTTATTTGGACTTTGGTTTGCAGTTATGGCACATACGGCCTATGACGCGGTGCTGTTTACGAGCATCGTCAACCATAAAGACTAACTAACTTTGTTAAGATAGCCCGTGCTTTTTCTTAATTTTACCGTGTGAAATTGTTTCGGTCGCCTTTTTTACTTGGATATTTGCTGGTGTTGAGCGCTTGCTTCATGACCTTGCTTCTTTCCGAAAAAATTCCGCTTCAACTT
>JAIXRD010000175.1 GCA_027485365.1 Cryomorphaceae bacterium
AAGGAGGAACATTCACATGGAATCCAGGAGGGATCATTGGTAGTACCCTAAACGCGAGTCCTCAAAACACAACAACCTACACCTTAAGTTATGTAAGCGGTGCCGGCTGTGTTTCAAACAATGCAACTGGTACAATAACTGTTAACCCGGTAGCTTCAGTAACGGTAAATAGTGACACCATTTGCGACGGAAATTCAACGACACTTACAGCAACACCAAGCATTCCTGGCGGAACATTTTTATGGAATAATGGTGCTACCACCCAAACCATTACAGTATCCCCCAACACCACTACCACTTACACCATAGACTATACAAGCGCTGCGGGATGTTCAAGTGCTCAAGCCATTGGTATTGTAACAGTAAATCCAAGCCCTGTACTTACGGTGAATAACGCCACCATTTGCAGTGGTCAAACCGCAAATTTAACCGCCGTTTCTAGCCTTCCGCTGGGAGTTTTTACGTGGAATCCTGGAGGCATGACCTCCCCATCCGTGCAGGTATCACCCGTTCAGACCACAAGTTACACCGTTACCTTTAATAGCAATCTAAATTGCCCAAGTGCGCCTGCCACAGCAATCGTTACAGTGAACCCAACCCCAACGGTCACCATCATTGACGATACCATCTGCAATGGTAGTGCAGGAACATTAAACACTACCGTTTCTGTTCCTGGAGGGAACTACTTATGGAACCCGGGAGGAAGTACTGCCCAGAATTTAACTGTAAGTCCAAATACAACCACAAGTTATTCTCTTGTATACAGCACCGGTGCAAATTGTAGCAGTGCCGCAGTCACGGGAATTATCACCGTAAATCCAATTCCAACCTTAATCACTACCTTAGCTTCACCAACGCTTTGTAGTGGGGATGCTGTTTCGATTGGTATGAATTCAAACGTTCAGGGCGCAATTATTTCATGGACCAATTCCCCGAATCAAGTACTTGGGAGTAACGCAGGTGTAGGTTCTTCGATAAACGAGGTATTAACCACCACAGCACAGGCAACAGGAACCACAACTTATACAATTATATCTACAGCTAATAATTGCAGTAGCACACCTCAAACGCTTACAGTTACAGTACATCCAATACCTAACCTTAGCGTTACTAATGATACTATTTGCCAAGGTCAATCTACTACCCTCTCGGCAATTCCCGATGTTCAAGGTGGAACTTTTTTATGGTCGAATGGCGCGCAAATCACCTCTTCGATTTCCGTTACACCCGCTACAACTACCACATATAATGTATTGTACGACTTTAATGGATGTATTACCACAGGAAGCGGAACAGTGGTAGTAAATCAGGTACCAAGTGTTACCTTGAATAGTGGGAGTATTTGTTTCGGAGACTCTATTGTACTAAGTGCCAATCCAAGTGCACCTGGTGGGATTTACACGTGGAGCCCCGGTGGAGTTGGGCCGCAAAGCATCACAGCGAATCCTGGGACAAACACCAGCATTTCTGTAGCTTACACCTTGAATAATTGCAGCAGTCAACAGGCTACTAGCAACATTACCGTAACCCAATTACCCACTTTAATCATGGACGACACCACCATTTGTCAAGGACAACTGGCAACAATGACAGCCATTCCAAGTCAAGGCGGAGGAACCTTTGTTTGGTCTCCCGGTGGACAAGGGCCACAAACGGCAAGTCTTTCTCCAAATGATACGATGCCAATTACGGTAACTTACTCGCTCAATGGGTGTTCTAGTATCCCAACAACTGCAATGATTTACGTAAACCCATTGCCTGTCTCCAACGTAATTACTCCGGCAATTACTGGATGTACACCCCTCAACTATCAATTCGAAGCAGACACTGCGCAAGCGAGCGATGGATATATTTGGAATGTAAACGGGAGTGTTCTGAATGGCAATAGTGTTAGTGGAATCGCAATGAGTGGCGGGTGCCAATCGATATCGCTCACAAACACGCTTAATGGGTGTAGCACAACTACGACCCTAGTTGATTATTTATGTCCTGAATTCCCACCTATCGCTTCATTTGATGCCAGTGTGTCGTATTTTTCAGAACCCAGTCAAACTGTTTCTTTTTTAAACACCAGTCAAGGAGCTAGCTCCTATGCTTGGGTATTTGATGATGGGGGCATAAGTACAGAAAATTCACCACAACATGTATTTACAAACACCACCTCAGGAAGTACGGTTTGGCTTTATGCCACTAGCCCACTTGGTTGTGTTGATAGCACAAGCTTATTTATATCATATCAGGACGGTTTAATTTATTACATCCCTAATACCTTCACTCCTGATGGCGATTTATATAACAATAACTTTAAGCCAATATTTACTGCAGGTTTCGACCCTTACAACTATAACCTTCAGATTTTCAACCGTTGGGGTGAGTTGATTTTTGAGTCAAACAACCCCAGCATAGGTTGGGATGGCTCTTATGGAATGTATGGCAACCAAGTACAAAGTGCAACGTATTCGTATCGAATTCGTTTTAAAGTGCTTAAAAACGATGAGTATCAGGTGGTTGTGGGACATGTGAATTTGGTGAAATAATCGCCAATTCCATAAGGTAGGAGGATATTAAAAAATTGTTATTAAATTTGACTTACCTAAACAGATTATGAGAAGAATTTTACTCGCATTATTACCAATCTTTGTTTTATCTCTAGGAATTGGAAACTTTTACGGACAAGCCTCCACTATTACCTTTAATTATACCGGCGCAGTACAAACATGGACAGTTCCACCGTGTGTATTTACGATAAACGTAATTGTTGCAGGAGCCAAAGGAGGAGGCGCGAATGGAGGAAGTGGTGCACGGATTTCTGCACCGCTAAATGTAACACCGGGCCAAATCTTGAATATTTATTGCGGTGGAATGGGAACGCAAGGAGCGGCTTCTGGCGGCTGGAACGGTGGCGGAACAGGTTTTGCTTCAACTAATGGAAATATGGCATACTCATCATGGGGAGGCGGAGGAGCAAGTGACATTCGCATAGGAGGCGTAGCTTTAGCAAATCGTGTTATTGTTGGTGGTGGCGGTGGCGGTCGCAGTGGTGGTTCTTCGCCAGTTTGCGGTGGGGCATCCAATTGCAACAATGGTGCAGCCGGATGTAACACCTATGGACAAGGCG
>JAIXRD010000286.1 GCA_027485365.1 Cryomorphaceae bacterium
CACTTGCACCACTACTTCGGTCATTT
Source organism: Cryomorphaceae bacterium (assembly GCA_027485365.1). Taxonomy (GTDB): domain Bacteria; phylum Bacteroidota; class Bacteroidia; order Flavobacteriales_D; family Crocinitomicaceae; genus UBA952. Next base: position 27 of record JAIXRD010000286.1, read on the forward strand.
GCGCTATTGAGTTGTCCTACTAACTCATGGCCATAAAAAATATTGTCGCCTAGCACTAAGGCGCTGGGATTATTACCAACAAATGATTTGCCTAGAGTAAAGGCTTGTGCCAAACCATCGGGAGAAGGCTGTACGCAATACTCAATGTTTAAACCCCACTGAGAACCATCACCCAGCAGCTCAGAAAAGCGTGGCGTATCGTGCGGCGTAGAAATCAGCAATATATCCCGAATACCTGCCAGCATTAATGTGGTCAGCGGGTAATACACCATGGGCTTGTCGTACACCGGCATGAGCTGTTTAGAGACGGCCTGCGTTACGGGATATAAACGCGTACCCGAGCCCCCAGCCAAAATAATACCTTTGCGTTTCATCGCGTTCGTTTGATTTGCTGCCATGGATATACCCTTGAATGCCTTAATTACGATGAAATACGTTTAAATGAGTTTTCGGAGTGCTAAGTCTTGCACATACGCTGCAACCTGCGGCACCCACGATTCCTCTAATATCTGTAATTTTGTCATATCGCTTGAGCCCCCTAGCGAATCTGTAAGGGCTACCTCTAAGTTGCCTCTTGCCATACGTGAGTTCATAGGCCTAGGGGCGGGCAAAGGGTATTCCGTTGCAGGAATTGACTCAATTGCTTCTGGGCGTAGCTTTAGTAGTGCTCCCGCATCGATTGCCGCCTGAATTGCATTACACGCCAGGGCATGCCAAGTGGTCTCCCCTAGCGGTACAGCATGGTAAATGCCGGACGGAAATGGCTTTAACTGGTGAAGCTCATTCAGCGCCAAGGCTAAACCAACTTCTGCAAGCCAATTAGCGCTCGTCGGAACGCCATATTGATCAGCGATGACCCTAAGGGTTTCGCGTTCTTTGGCCAAACGTAAAATCGTGCGAATGAAATTACCGCCTTCGCCATAGACCCAACTGGTACGGAGGATGGCAAATTGCCCTTTTAAACTAGGACTGTTTGTTTCATTTGATTCACTAAAACCCTCTTGATCGCTACCAAAGACTTTCTCAATTGCCTCTTCCCCGGCTGCCTTGCTTTTGCCATACATGCTCAAGGGATTACGAATATCGCTTTCTACATAAGGGACTGTCCTACTGCCATCAAATACATAGTCGGTGGAGAAATGTAGAAAAGTAGCGCCATGGTTTTTGGCATACATGGCCATTACTTCTGGGGCTTTGGCATTTATTGCATAAGCTAAATCGACTTCGGTTTCTGCTTTATCTACCGCCGTGTAAGCAGCAGCATTAATAATGAGATTTGGCTTTAGCTCATCTAAGAGGGTAGTAATTGAAGCTGCATTACTCAGATCACATTCAGCGCGGCCAACATAGATTATGCGGTGTAATTTATCTAACTTATTGGCATCAAAGACAGCCTTAAATGCTTTGCCGAGTTGGCCATCCTTACCAAAAACGAGAATATTCATGTAGGGAGTCTCTGTGTGGCGATGCGTTTAGTGGTGTGGTGAGCTGAGTAATTAGCTATGCATTAGGCTGCTTAGTTGTATTGCTTTTGCAACCACTCTCGATACGAACCGCTCACTACGCCTTCAACCCATACAGGGTTATCTAAATACCATTGCACTGTTTTTTTAATGCCGGTATCGAAGGTTTCAGTCGGACGCCAGCCCAGTTCACGCTTGATTTTGCTGGCATCAATCGCGTAGCGGCGATCATGGCCTGGGCGGTCTTTGACAAAGGTAATTTGCTCGGCGTAGGATTTTTTGTCTGATCTGGGCCTGAGTTCATCCAAGATCTGGCAAATGGTTTTAACTACCTCGATATTAGCTTTTTCATTCCAGCCACCGATGTTGTAGGTTTCGCCTAACTTGCCCTTAGCCAGCACTTCCCGAATGGCAGAACAGTGATCACCTACGTAGAGCCAATCACGTACTTGCTGCCCATCGCCATAAATGGGGAGTGGCTTACTGTTTAAGGCATTCAGAATGACAAGAGGAATGAGCTTTTCTGGAAAGTGATACGGCCCATAGTTATTTGAGCAATTGGTCGTTACAACCGGAAAGCCATAGGTATGAAACCAGGCCCGAACTAAATGATCCGATGCAGCTTTCGAAGCAGAATAGGGGCTATTGGGCTCATACGGATGCATTTCGGTAAATGCTGGTGCCATTGCCGATAGGGAGCCATACACCTCATCAGTTGAGACATGATGAAAGCGAAAGGCTGCTTTTTTGCCTTCATCTAAGCTGTTCCAATATTCTCGGGCGCACTCAAGTAGATTAAAGGTGCCAACGATATTGGTTTGCACAAACTCAGCAGGGCCATGAATCGAACGATCCACATGGCTCTCAGCTGCAAAGTTTACAGTCGCTCTGGGTTGATACTCTTTTAATAGTTTAGCAACGAGCTCTTTGTCGCCAATATCCCCATGCACAAAAATATGACGGGGATCGCCCTTTAAAGAATCGAGGGTAGCCAGATTGCCTGCATAAGTAAGCTTATCTAAATTGACAATGCCTTCGGTCTTGGGGTCTTTAAGCCAATCGAGCACAAAATTACCACCAATAAAGCCTGCGCCGCCTGTTACTAAAATCATTTCTATTCCATGGAAGAGCGATTAGTGATTGAAAAACTCTATTACCAACTTACTATTTTATGTATATTAAAAATATATTTAATGCTATATAACAATCATACAATAAGCACATAGATAAATCCTGATTGCCATATCACAAATAAAGCCGGTCTTAACGCTTAAAAAATCATCTTTAAGAATATTCATTTCAAATTATGATGATTATTAAATAATTTTTAAAATGCGCCGAAAAAAAATTCTTATCTCTTTTGACGACTACTTCTCCATATTATTTTGCTTAAAGAAAGAATTTGAAGAACTCGATATCGAGGTCAATATTTTTTCAACCAATACTTCGCAGCATTGGTTGAATCGTTTTTTTTATAAAAAAATAAATAAAATTGCAAAAAAATTGGGGCTGATAGCAAGCGATAAAGATCTCTTTGCGTGGTCACGCTTTTCTTATGAAAAACACCGAGATCATCAGTTTGCAGATCGAATAAAACAGTTTTCACCAGATCTCATCTTGTGCATCCATGGCCACAAGATCGGAGAAGCAATTCTTAGGGAAACGCCAATTCCTAAAGTAGGCTGGTGGGTCGAGCCAAACCCAAACATAGACAATCTGATTCGGTTTGCAAGGCTGTTTGATCACTATCTTTCATACGATAGCAACATTGTAGATTTATTAACTCATCTCAATATTAGAGCGGAATACCAATCCCACGTAGCTTCCCCGTCGGATTTTTATCCGATTCCTGAAATTGAAAAGGATATTGATGTTCTCTTCTATGGATCCTGGAGCCCATGGCGTGAAGAGGTACTATTTGCAGCTTATAAGGCAACACAGAACATTGCACTCTATGGCAATGACTGGCAGAAAAAATGCGTCCTTTTTTCAAAAAAGGAGTTACAGGGTATTCTGCGAGGTAGAGATATTGTTGGGCCACACCTAAACGAAGTAATCAATCGATCGAAGCTTGTCTTGGGCGTTCAGAGACTCAAAGAATCAACCACTGGGCTTGATACTAGGGCGTTTGATGCGTTGGCAAGCGGTGCCTTGCTTTTAACTGACGCCCCTAAAGACTTATACCTTCATTTCAAAAATCAAGAAGATTGTCTTGTCTATGAGCGCTCCGAAGAAGTACCTGATCTTATCAAGACTGTGCTTGATGAACGCGTGGATGTCGATGCAATTAAAAAGTCCGGAAGAGAAAAGGTATTGCTCAATCTGACGTATCAATCACTGTGTAAAAAAATTGCAAGTCACATTCCTTCTGCCCAAACGCCCGCATAGAAAAAATCACTCTTAGGGTAAAAATTTTCTAATTGAGCTGGCTCTGCAAGGCTCATTCCTAAGAATGTGTTGGAAGGAATTTTTGGATGGACAAAAAAAGCTTAGCCGAGGCTAAAACCAAGCTTAGCGCGAATGTACCTCTTTCGCATCCTCCATCTAAATTGCAATCGATTAATTATCTTTTTTGCTAATGCGTGTTTTTTATCGAGTTGCAGACTATAAATGAGGTCATACGCATCTACCCCTCCTAAATAGTCCGAGGGAAGCATATCCAAAAAATGCTCTAACTCGGCATCACCGAGCGCCCTCGAAAAGTTAAAAAATCCATGAAATCCAAACGCCGGATGCCAGTCGCTACGCTCCACTGCAAATTGCTCTGCAATCTGTATTGGCGCAAATCGAATTCCAAACTCGTTTTCTAGAAGTGTTTTGTTATCAACACAGATACAAAAGTCTTCAGGGTGGCGCTTCGTAATTGCTGGGCTCTCTAGCGCCTCTAGTAACTTGACTGATCTGAGCGAAAACCCCCCATTGCCAACCGGCGTATCTGGATGATGTGGCCAGCTTGCGCCAATGTAGTCGTATTGCAGAAAATCATTCGTCCACAGCTCAGGATGAAGAATGAAGCTATCCCACTGAATAATTAAGACATGGGTGCCAGCAACGTATTGTCGTAAGCCCGTCAGCAGCAAATCAGAATAGTCTTTGGTGGTATTGATTGGCGGAGCCTGAACATATTCAATGCCCTGCAATCTGGCTACTTTTTGATCTGCATGTTGAGCTGCCTGCTGATCTACCTGCTG
>JAIXRD010000198.1 GCA_027485365.1 Cryomorphaceae bacterium
TCCGTATGGTATGATCCATAAAGTTTTTGGCCAGTGAATCTTCCTGATGGGAAAGCGTATTCATAAAGACCATTAATCGCCCACCATTCATTACAAATTGATCAATGAAATATAGATCCATCGAACTAAACGGTTTTGTAGGGTTTGCGATAATCAAGCCATCCAACTCGTTTAATTCATTTAAAGACTCTTTACTGTTAAAAGAAAGTGAAGTCAAGTAGAAATAAGGACTCAAAACTGCCCGCGCATTCATCGTTTCATGCTCATTCAATTCACCGTGTCCTTGCAAGAATGCGAGGCGTTTTTTATCTTTTTGACTGATTTTACGTAACGCAGAAAGCATGTTGTATTCCAGATTATTCAGGGAATTTTCTAGAATTGGATTAATGCGATTTAAATCAATGGGCTCGCCATTGGGTGTCCCGGGTAGAAACTGTATGTACGTTTCTTTGACAACACCATTGGAGGTATATGTGACCTCGGCCCCTGGCCACAAGATGAGTTGCGATTGGACGCCATTCTTAACGTAAACAACCTTAGTCGGCAATATTCCTTTTTCAAAGATTCCCCGCAGAAAGAAATACTCCTCTTTCTTGTTGGCATGCCCTTCGTTTGGATTAATGAACTGATATTCAATCCGTTTGCCTGCAATCGATTTAAAGTCTTTTAACTTATCTTCAATGGCATTCCTAAAACGTTGAATTTCGGCTGGAAGATCGCCTTCTAAATAGATTTTTAAACTAATTCGATTCTCGAAGTTTTTTTCATCTGCAAGGAAATTTTCTGTCCCTTTAGCCAAGGAATACCGGCTATCCTCGGTCATGTCCACTTTGACATTAACTAAGGCGCCAATAATGTTAATCAAAATCAAAACTGCCAGGACTCCAAGAAAAAATCCCCAATTGAATATGCCTTTCCATTTAAATTTTTTCATGGCTATTTTTTGAGGGTTTTAATCACCGCGAGTGATGCACTTAAAAAGAACACAATGAACGAGAGGTTAAATATGAGGTCCCCTGCAACGACCACTCCTTTTTTAATGGAGTCGTAATGATGACTTAAGCTGAGGTATTGTATGATAATATCTAAGCTTCCGAATTGGGCAAACGATCCGAGTAAGGAAAGGCCATCATAGAATAAATAGCATAAAGCGGTTGCCAAAATAAACGCTACAATTTGACTTGAGGTGATGCAAGAAGCAAAAATACCGATTGCGACAAACGCGGCACCCAACAAGATTAACCCTAAATAAGAAGTGAATGTAGCGCCTTCATCTACAATACCAACCGGTTTTCCGAGGTAATAAATAGAAGCGTAGTACACGAGGGTTGGAAGAATTGAAATAAGTAGTAAGGTAAGTCCTGCGAAATACTTAGCCAGTAAAATACCTAAATCACTGATTGGCCTCGTGAACAGGAGTTCTATGGTCCCGGTTCGACGTTCTTCAGCCATTGAACGCATCGTTATGGCGGGAATTAAAATTAAAAAGATGTAGGGGGCTGTGTTAAAAAATGGAATGAGTTCCGCTTGAGCACTATCCAAAATGTTCATATTTGAACTTAACATCCAATTAAATAACCAACATGCAATTAAGAAAATCACAATAAAAACATAGCCCACAATAGAGCTTAAAAAACTTCTAACTTCTTTTAGATAGAGGGCATACATAGACGTCCTGAATTAGTGGAGTTCAAAATTAGGATTTTTAATGAAATAGCAGCTTTTCTTATTGTTTTTTGACGCTTTCGTTCCATCCTTCAAATCTTGTTTGAAGGGTCCAAGCCTCGGCCTTACTTGAAAACATGGGTTTGATGGTGCTCCAAAGTTGAATAAATGTATCGGAAGAAGGGTAGTTTTCAAGCGCGGTTTCATTGATCCAGATGCTGTGTGTAAAAAATTCACATGGATTTGATTGATGCTGTAACAACTTCATCGATAAGCACCCATCCGAATTAACAACTCGGGTTTTTACTTTTTCGAATTCAGTTAAAAACGCTGAAACAAGTTCGGGCTTAAAGGTCAATTTTACAATCCGTGTGATCATAACAAGGCATTAAGATTTCGCACAGAACCTTTCGGATAAAACGTGATTCGTACAGGTTCTCCAAGTCGCATACCAAACAAGCGGTCCGCTCCGCCATTTCCTCCGTTAGCCCCACGGTTTATAGCGATTTCTAATCTTCCTGCATCGTTAAATATCGCCACTCGCTCACTGATGGTTACATCATTGTACGCGCGAGAAATAACGTCGATGTCGTAATTTCTTTTTTGGTAACTGATAGTAAACGGGACATCAATACCAAATCGTTCAAAATCATGCTTGAATATATTCGTAATGATATTTCCAAAATGATCGATATGAATTACGTTTCCTTGAATCACATTGTGCTCAATGATTGGATTTTGTGCAAAGGCTTTTTTATATGATTTCACCTCGGTAGTGAATTCGTTGAATGGTGTTTTCTTAGCGATTTTCCCTGCTAATCTAACAAAGCAGGTTTTCATCATAAAGGTCCATGATTCCGGTTCATTTTCAATTTCTGTATAGCGGTATAGCGCTTCAGGAACATCCTCCCCCAAAAAAGTACCTATAAATCCGTTGTCATTCGTAATAAAATAGTGCCCGTCAAAACGAAGGATACTGGGGTATGCAAGTTGATTTTCTTGCGAGGGGTCTGTGATTTTGTATGGAAGATATGGTTCTGTATCTACACCAATGATGTGGATCGTTCCAGTTGGGAATGAAGCATACGAACTTCTCACCTGATATGCCGCTTCAGCAACTTCAAAAGGTTTAACGAAATGCGTAATATCTACCAGTTGAACTCCTGTTACTTCCTGTAAGAGTTGACCTTTTACCGAAGCTACATAATAATCTCTCAATCCAATGTCCGATGTAAGGGTAATGATTTGCATTTTAAGAACGCAATGTTTGAGTTATTTTTTAATTTTACCAAAAGTATAGTTTTTCAACACATTTTTGCCTGATAAATTGATTTTAATTGGATTTAAGTAGTCGGAATATAGAACTTGGTGGGATAAATGCAGCTGCATTTTTTGGGGTAAACAATCAAAATCTAAAACATTTGAAAAGCTTTTTCCCAAAATTGTCGATTGTTGCACGTGGACACAAGATTACAGTAAAAGGGGAAGAAGAAATAATTGATCAATTTGAACTTAAATTATCCCTCCTCCTTAGGCACTTTGAACGATTTAACTCGCTATCCGAAAATAATATCGATAATTTGATGCTTTCGGATGGAGAGAAAATGCTCCATACAGATAATGGATCGGAAACATTGGTCCATGGAAACGGTGGGGTTAAGATTAAAGCTCGAACCGTAAATCAAAAGAAACTCGTTGACTCCATTCAAAAGAATGATATGGTATTTGCCATCGGACCTGCAGGTACTGGAAAAACCTACACTGCCGTTGCCTTGGCGGTAAAAGCCTTAAAAGCAAAAGAGGTAAAGCGCATTGTATTAACCCGTCCTGCGGTTGAAGCCGGTGAGAATCTCGGGTTTCTTCCGGGCGACTTAAAAGAAAAATTGGATCCGTACCTAATGCCTCTGTATGATGCACTTCGAGATATGATTCCTCCAGAACGCCTAGCGGAGATGATTCAATACGGCGTCATTGAAATTGCTCCTTTGGCATTCATGCGCGGAAGGACCTTAGATAAAGCCTTTGTTATTTTAGATGAAGCACAGAATACGACCATTATGCAAATGAAGATGTTTCTTACCCGTATGGGGATGACCGCCAAGTTTGTAATTACCGGGGATATGTCGCAAGTAGATTTACCAGGAAAGCAACGCTCAGGACTTGCCTATGCTACTTCAATCTTACGTGACGTGGAGGGTATTGGTATTATTGAAATGGGACAAAGTGATATCATTCGTCACAAGTTGATTGCAAAAATTATTACAGCTTTTGAACAACAAGAGCAATTAGATAAACAAAAGAAATATGAAAGAGGCACTGAAAAACCATGAGTTTAACTTTAAGGGACAAACTTCTGTTTATCATGGAAAAGTAAGGGATGTTTATTCATTGAATGATGGGCGATTGATTATGGTTGCTTCGGACCGAATCAGCGCATTTGACCACATTCTACCTCGACCAATTCCGTTTAAGGGTCAAGTATTAAACCAGGTGGCTACCTACTTTTTAAAAGCAACGGCGGATATCGTACCTAATTGGCTCTTAGCCACCCCAGATGTTAATGTTTCTGTTGGGGTTGAATGTGAACCAATACGCGTGGAAATGGTAATACGTGGGTATCTTTCAGGACATGCAGCGCGAGAATACCACCTCGGAAAACGAATGCTGTGTGGGGTCGAAATGCCAGAGGGTATGAAAGAGAATGATGCCTTTCCTACCCCAATTATCACCCCTGCGGTAAAGGCCGAAGAAGGACATGATGAAGACATTTCTCGGGAAGATATTTTAGCGCATGGTCATGTTCCTGAAGCCATTTATTTGCAAATGGAAGCGTATACTCGAGCCTTGTTTGCACGGGGCACACAAATGGCTAAAGAACGTGGGTTAATCTTGGTGGATACAAAATATGAGTTTGGATTAAAGGATGGACAAGTAATCTTAATTGATGAAATTCATACACCTGATTCGTCCAGATATTTTTACGCAGATGGGTATGAGGAACGCCAACGCAACGGTGAACCCCAGAAACAATTGTCAAAGGAATTCGTTCGCCAGTGGTTAATTGAGCAAGGTTTTCAGGGATTGGAAGGTCAACAAATGCCCGTTATGCCGGATGATTTTGTTGAATTAGTCAGTCAGCGTTATATCGAACTCTATGAAAAAATAACCGGCGAATCCTTTATTAAAGATGCGCAAGAGGATATGATTGCGCGCATAAATGAACGCGTTTCTGCGTATTTAATGTCCTAAGATTTCAAGAATTGGTTTACCCGTCATGCTGCCATTGCGCTGAAGGTTTAAGAGGTGAACCAAGGTGGCTGAAATATCTGTTATCTCTATCGGTCTGAATATTTCTTGATGTTTTATTTTATTCCCATACCATAATAAGGGAACATGGGTGTCATAGTTGAATGCCGACCCGTGGGAAGTTCCTTTGTGTTCAGAACTTGCGTTGGAGGAAGCAGCCAAATACCCAGGTTTAAGTATAAAAATAACATCGCCACTACGCTCTTTAGAATAGCCGTTCAATATCATCTGCATCCAAGGGTCTTGAATGATTCCTCGTTCCAAATCAGTTCCAGTTACGGCTACTTTCACTTCCGTAAAGTTCCGTAGCATATCAGCGACCTCTTGCTGAACCTCTCTTTTACTGATTTTTAATGAATCAAGTAGCGTGTAATTAAGGTAGATGTTTTGATTTTCTTCAGATTGAATTAGTTCATGGCCATAACTTAATTTAAGTTGTTCGTCAATCTTTTTTAAGCACTCCTTCATGTCAAAATAACCTCCTGGTAGTTTCTCGTCTTTTAACTGTTGTGGAACTGGAACTACCGCATGATCTGCAGTTAAAAATATCACATAGTTGTTCTTCCCTACCTGCTTGTCCAACGCGCTGAATAATTTGGCAAGTTCGAGGTCTAAACGCGCATAAATATCTTCTACCTCTAAGGAATATGGTCCAAAGGCATGCCCAGCAATATCTGGTGTTGAATAACTTATACAAAGCATGTCCGTTGCTTCATTTTTACCCAGGCGTTCTTGTTGTATTAATTCCAAGGCAAGGTCAGTTAATAAGGTATTTGCAAATGGAGTTATCGTAAATTGACTGTAGTTACCCTTAGCGAAAGATGTGAACGCATACGGGAACGTTGGGGTTTTTGCACCCTTTATAGTTACTTCATACGGAGAATTATCTATGCTTCTTGAATAACTGGACGGTTCTTTTAAAAGTTCCCAATCGGCTATATAAGTATCCGCATTTTGTGCTTGATTGAATGCCTGAACCCAAGGTGGCAATTCCTTGGTATAAA
>JAIXRD010000179.1 GCA_027485365.1 Cryomorphaceae bacterium
ATCAATCGGTTCGTTAACCGCTGATTTTCTATAGCAACGGCGATAACATTGGTTAAGGTCTGTGCAAATTCAAGGTGCTGCTCTTTTTCGGCAGAGGCATTAGCTACAGCGTTTTCTGATAACAGTAAATAGGCCAAGGGATTTCCTTTATGAAACACCGGAATAATGATATTGAATTCACTAAGTAGGCTGGAGTTAGATTCCGCTACGATGGTCAATTCTTTAATGCGTTGCAGTTGATCAAGATGAGAAGTCAGATCAATTTTCCCTTTCATTCCAGATTTATGGAGGATTTTCCACCCATTAGAATTGGTAATCAACACGAATTTTCTGATGCTTAGTTGTTCCTTAAGAATAAAGGAATAAATACTGAGTAAATCGTCTACAGAAGATTGGGTATTAATTGCTGAGGTAATCGACAGTAATGAATTGAGTTTCAATTCATGTAATGCGAGTTGACGTTCAAGGGTATTAATTACGCGTTCGCTCATTGATGTTTTCTGAGAAAATCAGGAAGTTGTTTTACTGCGGCCATTTCTTTGAATTTTTCTCTCACTTCACTGCACGGACTTCCAAAGTAGGTGGCATTTCCTGCAAGGCTTTTTGAAATTCCACTTTGGGCTAAAATTACCGCATCGTCACCAATATGAATACCGCTCGCGCAGCCAACTTGTCCCCACATCGTTACTCGGTTGCCAATATCCACGCAACCGGCAATCCCTACATGGGAGGCAAACAAACAGTTGGCCCCGATTCTGGTATCATGCCCAATCTGAACTAAATTATCGATTTTAGTACCCTTTCCAATGTAGGTTACATCCGTCACGCCGCGATCTATGGTGCAATTTGCTCCAATTTCCACATGGTCAGCAATTTCTACATTCCCACAACTAAACATGGCCGTATATTGGTGGTTTGACTTTTTAAAGTAAAACGCCGTGTGTCCGATTACCGTGTTTGGACCAATCGATACATGATTACCAATTATGGTGTCATCCATGATACAAACCCCTGGAGCAAGTTTTACATCGGACCCAATCGTTACATTCTTTCCAATAAAAACTCCCGGATATTCCGCCGAACGGGTAAACGGGGCACGTTGTTTTTGGGAATATCCGAAGCGTGTGATTTGGTTGAAAATGTCAAAGGGTTTTTCGGTAATCAATAGACCTTTTCCTTCAGGGCATTCCACCTGCTTATCTATAATGATTACAGTAGCATGCGATTGCAGGGCTTTGTCGTAGTATTTCGGGTGATCCACAAATACGATGTCTCCGGGAACCACGCGATGTATTTCATTAATTCCTGTGATGGTTAATTCAGGAGAACCAACGGAGGTGCAACCGAACTGCTTAGAGATAGCGTCTAATGTGTATGGAATATCAAACTTCATGTGTATGTTGAAGGTATAAAATTAAGGACATCCTTTGCGTGAAAATTGCATGAAATAAATAGTTATGAGCGGCTTTCTGTTAGTTTATTTGAAAATTACTTCAATAGGGTTTGTTTAATTCATTTGATTTACTACCTTTGCACTCCTATTTTGTATCATGAAAAAAGAAATACATCCAGACGATTACCGATTAGTAGTGTTTAAAGACATGTCTAACGATTATGCATTTATTTGTCCATCTTGTGCTCCTGCAAAAGAAACCATTCAATGGGAAGATGGAAATGAGTATCCGTTAGTGAAATTGGATATCTCTCATAAGTCTCATCCATTCTTCACTGGAATTGCTCAGTTTGTGGATACAGCAGGACGTATTGATAAGTTCAAAACACGTTTTGGTCGTACGATGAAATAAGAACCATTTGGTTTTACCATATTTAAAAACCATTCCGTTTCGGGATGGTTTTTTTTTTGCGTGTTTGTTTAATTGAATTTTGCCGTAGCGCGTTGAAGTCGATCGAGAATGGTTAAGCCAAGGCCTTCGGCCAGCGGTTTTTCAATATAGATTGCATTGAAACCACAGCCATCCATGGTAATTAATGTATGGTATAAATTCCGAGCTACTTCTTTTAAATCACCGGTGGAGCTCAATGTCATACAAGGAGCAGAAGCAAAACCCTCAGGGATCGACTGTATGAAAATATAGCCTGTATTTTCTTCGAATTTAAGATCATTAGTTAGGTAGTGCAGCGGAGTTCTTGTTGCATAGTGATATTTCACCATGCCGGGTGCTAAGGGTGACTGTTCTGCCTGATTTTTTACTTCTGGTATATATCCTAAGGTTGAAGAAAGTTCATCCAAATCAATACTTCCTAAGCGATAAACAATAACCCGATCTCCATCCATACCAACAATGGTGGATTCCAAGCCATAATGACAGGTCCCACCATCTAGAATTAAAGGGATTTCTCCATTTAATTGAGCTAACACTTCTTCTGCCCGTGTTGGACTAACCGACCCATATTTATTTGCACTCGGAGCAGCAACTGGAAAATCAAGAAGATTCAACAAGGCCAAAAATAGAGGGTGCGATGGAAAACGTACTGCCACAAGCGATGATCCACTCGTGATTTCAGCTGGCACCTTGCTTGTTTTTGGTACAAGAAAGGTAATTGGTCCTGGACTAAAATGATCGTACAAAACCTTCAATTCATCATGAAATGAAAGCATATACGGCTTTGCCATAGGTAAACATGCAAAATGTAAAATCAATGGATTGCTCGTTGGTCTTTGTTTTACGCTAAATATAGTTGAAACTGCTTCTGGACTCAGCGCATTTGAGGCTAATCCATACACGGTTTCGGTTGGTATTCCAATGACTTGATTTGCCCGAAGTGCATCAGCAGCTTGCTTAATATCCGTGGTAATTTGTGTAATCACGAAACAAAGATAACCGATATTTTTTGGGCGCTAATCGCGCTGTGAATCTCTTGTTAAAAAAAAAACTTCGGACCCTTGAAGGATAAGCTAACAAGGTGTATCTTTGCCTTGTTTAAAACCATTCTAAATAAGTGAATTTAATTTTAGCAGATAGCAATCAATTGATTCGGGTCGGTTTAAAGGCTACCCTTTCTGGGTTGTCAGAGGTAAATTCAATTACGGAGCTAAATAACGGAAAGCAGTTAATTGATTTCGCTCAGCAAGGAGGAATTGCTATCGTATTAATTGACTACACGGCAGAAGGATTTGATATTGATCATGTTACTGCTGCGCTTCGCTTAAATCCAGAGTTAAAATTTATTGGTTTAACATACTTACAATCTGCACAAACTTTAGTGGATGCCCTACGGGGAGGGGTAATGAGTTACATAAAAAAGGATTGTGATCTTCAAGAGATTTATGATGCTGTACTTGAAACTGCTAAAGGAAATAAGTTTTTTTGTGGTAAGATCCTTGAAACCATAAATAAATCAAATTTGGATGTGGATGATATTGATCATGGCGGTTTAACCTGTGATCCAGTCATGATGTCTGACAGAGAAAATGAGATTATTGTCCTTATTGCGGAAGGCTACACCAATGATCAGATTGCTGAAATGCTATTCTTGAGCAAACATACCGTGAATACACATCGCAAGAACATCCTCTTTAAACTAGGCGTGAAAAATACGGCCGGAATTGTTATGTATGCTGTAAAAACGCAATTAGTTTCGCCGAATAAATTTCTTTTTGCGGCTAATTAAAGCGACAAATAAACTTTAAATTCACCCTGCGTTGAGTTAGGTAATTTGGAATGCTATAATACTTTCCTTCCACATCTTGAATCCATTGTTTTGACAGTACATTATTTACACCGAGTAAATTGAAAATTTCCAGAGACACCATGGATTCCGGTACATGTTTGTGCCACCATCCTTGTTTTTTACTCACCAAATTATATGATAAGCCCAGATCAACACGGAAATAGGCCCTCATTCTCAGGGTATCTTTGTAACGATCTCCTCCCGGAGGACCATAAGGTAAAGGTGCGCCGTATTGTAATCCCATTTGTACGGTAAAGTTTTCAAATCCCGGCATTTGATCTTGAACTAAGGCACCAACAGTTAAGAACTGATCGGTTGGACGTGGAATGAACCCCGGGAAGAACGTGGCACTATCCACTACTACTTGATCTTCACTGTATCCGAAAATTATTTTCTCTCCAGCTGCATTGTAATATTCTTGGTACGAATCATATTTCAAGTTTTCGCGCGTTTGCATGATGCCAAGTTTGAAAAAGGATTCAATCCCGGGAACAAATTCTCCATGCACGTTAAAGTCGATTCCGGTGGCATAAGCTACGGCATCGTTGTTCGCATAATACCGCGTACGTACATTTTCTATTTCATATGGATTTACGTCCCACAAATACTTGTAAAAAATTTCCCCGGAAAATTTAAATGGCCGTTCCCGTTGCCACATATTGAAGAATACATCCGCGCCTAACACGGCATGAACAGATTTTTGCGATTGTACCTTGGTATTTAAGTTTCCATCCAGGGTTCGGAATTCACGATAGAATGGCGGTTGGTAATAGGTTCCTGTTGCAAAGCGATAACTCAGGTTTCTTCGAACCACTTTGTTGTTTCGTACCATGTATGCGCGGGGAAAATAGGTAGCTGAAAATCGTGGAGTGAGATAGAATTCGTTATTCACAGACGTATAGCCAGCCCGTCCACCCAAGGAAAATGCAAATTTCGAGGCGCTTTCGGCAAGGGTTTCTGTGAATGTTTTGATGATTTTTTTACCGTCGATTTTTTGTTTTTGGTGCACAGTTACGCGCTCTTGAAAGCGTGTGTGAGATTTACTATAGTTCCATTGAAGATAGCCGGTAGCCTTATGGTTTACAAGATTTAAATTACTCTTAATGGTTTCAAATAACTCCACTTCATTAGAGTTTCCTTGCGGAACGCTATATCCTGCGGAGTCGATCATTTTCCACTCGCTTAATACATCCCCAAAACGGTCTAATTCATAGCCCGCGCCCCACAAAAGCTCAGAACTAACAAATCGCGTTCTGTACATATCGATGTAGTCCTTTTTAAATACATACGAACCTTCATGATATGCATTATATATTTGTGCATTCAAGCGATTTCGTGCATGGTTTAAGAAGGTTCCAATCCCCAATACGGCAATAGAATCTCCATACTCTTCTTTGGATGGATCGGTTTCAAGTTCGTTGATGTAGTATTGTCCTTGAATATCAAAATATTCACGTTCATCCGATTGAAAACCTATTAGGAAAAACCCAAGTTTGGTTTTTGTGTTTGGGGTGTAGTTGAGCGAGGTACCAACCATCGTTGTTTGAAATCGTGTACTTTCTTTACCATCGAAGTAAATCCGAAAGGAATAGGCTTCGTTAGCCGTCCCGAAATCAGTATTAGATGTTTGTGGTGCAAAGCGGTAGTTATTGGAGGAATAGTGAGCTAATATCGACCACGTAAGTTTTGGATTAAGCTGGTACTCTCCAAGAAATTGTCCATCTGCAAATACGGGGTTATAGGCCCCTTTGGTAGGAAGTGAGTTAAGAAAATACCCATTTGATCGATAGCGAGCTCCAGCCACATAAGTGAATTTTTTCCCCAGCGTACCTTCCACATGCGCTTCTTCACTGAGCAAGGAAAGGGCCAATGAGCTTCTAAAAGCAGTTGGTTTTTTGTAGGTGATGTCGAGCACAGAACTCAAGCGATCGCCATATTGTGCGTCAAAGCCTCCTGCTGAAAATTTTACTTTTTCTACTAAGGCTGAATGAATAAAACTCATGCCTTCTTGTTGTCCGGATCGTGTTAAAAATGGTCGATATACAAGGAATCCATTTACATACACTAAATTCTCATCATAATTACCGCCACGCACATTATAGTTTGATGTCAATTCGTTGTTTGAAGTAGCTGGTTTTGTCAGTGTGAGGTATTTCTCAACCGAAATCATTTGCTGTAAGTCAATGGTTGGCAATTCAATTAAATCAAAGGGGTCCTCTTTAATGCGTTGAACTACCACCGTTTCACTCACTTGGATTTGAAATAGGACCGTGGGGACAGAAGTTACAGGACTTTTATTTACAACGATTTGACGTTTTTCTTGGTAGGCTTGATAGCTAAACAACAACGAAAGCGTATCGCCGAGCCCTGCTTCAAAAGCGAATTCACCCTTGGCGTCTGTAGTTGAAAGCATCTTTACATGCTTCAGATCAGTGATGGTAACCTCTGAAATTGGCTTCCCTTTTTTGTCGATACAAATTCCCTCAACGTTTACCACTTGTCCGAAGGATTGGATAACAGTTAAAACAAAAAGGAGGGTATTGAAAAGCTTCACAAGACAAAAGTAAACGAAAATAGGCGTGGAATTATTTTCGGAGGCGAATAATACGCAATATCATGCGTCTATACTTGCATATAACGGAAGAAAAGTTTTATATTTGTGCCCCTAAATGGAGGTTGTAGCTCAGCTGGTTAGAGCGTCGGATTGTGGTTCCGAAGGCCGCGGGTTCGAACCCCGTCTTCCTCCCAAGGTTCTATAATGAACAAGAATATATCCCGATTCGCAGCAGTGGTCGGGATTTTTTTTACCTTTATTTGAGATCGTTGGATATGAAAAATATAGTTTTTGTTTTTTGCTTCATGCTGCTCTATGCCTGTCAAGCTCCAGAGAAAAAGGATGATTTTGGATCTAGTATCGTTGCAGACTCTGAAAATGAACAAGCTCTTGAGGCTACGTTGGCAGAGGCAAAAAAGGAAGAAGCTGAACGTAAAAAAACGCTCAGTTCGGTTGGTTTTGACCGCATGCTTCATGACTTTGGAAGCATCGAAGCTGATGCCGATTACACCACCACATTTACAATTAAAAATACGGGCAAGAAGCCTTTGTTAATCTACGAAGTAAAAGCTTCTTGTGGGTGTACAGTACCAACCTGGAATAAGAAGCCAATTGAGCCGGGTACAAGCGATCAAATAGAAGTTACCTTTCATCCGGGAAAGTCACAACTCGGTGAGCAAGACAAAACTATTTCTGTGATAACAAATACTTCACCAGGTGTTGCTGTATTGCAATTGAAAGCCTTTGTGAATCCTAAAAAATAAGCCATGAAAATTCATGTAATTGAAACCGGTCTCTTTAAACTTGATGGGGGAGCTATGTTTGGGGTGGTACCCAAAACACTTTGGCAAAAAACCAATCCAGCCGATGAGAATAACATGTGCACGTGGGCCTTACGTTGCTTACTGATCGAGGACGGTAAACGCCTAATGTTGATCGATACGGGCATTGGAGATAAACAATCAGAAAAGTTCTTTTCTCATTACCATTTGCAAGGAAACGATACCTTAATTGGTTCCATTCGAAAGGCAGGATTTCACGAGGATGACATTACGGATGTGATTCTCACTCACCTACACTTTGATCATTGCGGGGGAGCGATTGCTTGGAATACGCAAAAAGACGGCTATCGTCCGGTATTTAAACATGCGATCTATTGGAGTAATGCACCACATTGGCAATGGGCCACCATACCAAATGCTCGTGAAAAAGCCTCTTTTTTAGCAGAAAATATTCTCCCGATTCAAGAAAGTGGGCAATTAAAGTTCGTTGAACGAACCGGCTCATTCAGCGCAGAAGCATTTCCAAACATTGACCTTTTATTCGTGGATGGACACACGGATAGCATGATGATTCCTCATATTAAATACAAAGGAAAAACCATTGTCTTTATGGCGGATTTATTGCCGAGTGTTGGACATATTCCTTTACCCTATGTGATGGGATATGATACCCGCCCCTTGATTACCCTGGAAGAAAAAGGAAGTTTCTTAAATACTGCCGCAACGGAGAATTTTGTATTGTTTTTAGAGCACGATAGCGTTAATGAATGTTGCACCCTTCAGCACACGGAGAAAGGTGTAAGATTGGCCGAAACCTTTGCTTTTTCCTCACTTTAATGAAGTCGCCTTCTGAGATTATTGAGCTAATGTTGGCTGGAGATGCCTTCAGTAATGGATTAGGCATGGAAGTGTTGCACATTGAGCCTGGTAAATGTACAATTAGAATGCAGGTGAATGCAGGAATGGTGAACGGATTCAATATTGCGCACGGAGGAATTACCTACGCAATAGCGGATTCAGCGATGGCCTTTGCTTCAAATGCACATGGAGCGCAATGCGTCAGTATAGAAACGGCGATTTCGCACATTATAAAAGTTCACATAAACGATGTATTAACCGCCTCTTGTACTACGCTTTCACGAAATCGAAAAGTGGGGATTTATGAGGTTATGGTAACGAATCAATCCGATGAATTAGTCGCTCATTTCAAAGGAACGGTTTTAATCTCGGACCGGGAATGGTAAAAATGTTTTCTCTACTTTTTTGTCGCACCCTTCGATATGATTCGACAGGCTGATCACTAGCTACTCAGGGTGCTGGTAGGAAAACAACTTTGGCAATCACCTTCGCCAGGCTTCGGTGGTAAATCTTGGATGTTTCGACTTCCAAGCCGAAGTTCGTGACATTGTTTTGCACCGTAACTTTAACCTTTTAATTCGTTACTATACGCCCTTATGAATCAACAATTATTTCCCAACGAAACCATATATGGTGCGAAAGAATACACCACTCGATATGCTACGTATTTAAAGACTTTAAGCGATCAGGAATTGTCCTCGGCCTTCAATCAAAAAGTTGGGATTCGCTACTTTAACTTCGCTATACAGGGATTTATGAAGGCGCTAATTCATGAAATGCAACAGCGTGATATTGATTTTTCGGCAATCAAAACGTCAAATGGCATTAGCTGGGCGAATAATATTCGCATTGAGGATCAGGTGGTAAAGATCCAACACGCTGCTTTAATCAACAACTAAGGACTAAGTACCCTTAACAAAAATAACTTACATATTGCGTCGATACTGCCCTCCAACCTCAAACAAGGCCTCGGTAATCTGCCCCAGCGAAGCGTATTTGCAAGCTTCCATCAATTGTTCAAACATGTTGCGGTTGTTGATGGCTGCTTCTTGTACCTTTTTAATGTGTTCCTGTGCAGTTTCACCATAGGTCTGATGCAATTCATCTAACATGTGGATTTGATATTGTTTTTCTTCTTCTGTCGCTCGAATCACTTCTTTAGGTAATACGGTAGGAGAACCTTTGGAACTTAAAAAGGTATTTACACCAATAATTGGAAATTCTCCCGTATGTTTCAAGGTTTCATAATAAAGGGATTCTTCTTGAATCTTGGAACGCTGATACATGGTTTCCATGGCACCCAAAACGCCACCACGTTCCGTTATGCGGTCGAATTCCGTGAGTACAGCTTCCTCGACTAAATCTGTTAATTCGTCAATAATAAATGAACCTTGAAGTGGATTTTCGTTTTTCGCTAAACCTAATTCACGGTTTATAATAAGCTGTATTGCCATTGCCCTGCGAACGGATTCTTCCGTCGGAGTGGTAATCGCCTCATCATACGCATTGGTATGCAGGGAATTACAATTATCGTAAATGGCGTACAATGCTTGCAAGGTCGTACGAATATCATTGAAATCAATTTCCTGTGCGTGCAATGAACGACCTGATGTTTGAATGTGGTATTTTAACATTTGCGCTCTGGCATTTGCACCATATTTTTTCGCCAAGGCTTTTGCCCAAATTCGACGCGCTACTCTTCCAATCACCGCATATTCAGGGTCGATTCCATTTGAGAAGAAAAACGATAGGTTAGGGCCAAAATCGTTGATGTCCATTCCTCGGCTTAAATAGTACTCTACATAGGTAAAGCCATTAGCTAGGGTGAATGCCAACTGAGTAATCGGATTCGCTCCGGCCTCTGCAATGTGATAACCAGAGATCGAAACGGAATAAAAGTTTCGCACTGCATGATCAATGAAATACGATTGGACATCACCCATCAAACGAAGCGCGAATTCAGTAGAGAAAATACATGTATTTTGTGCTTGATCTTCTTTTAAGATATCGGCTTGTACCGTACCTCGAACTTGCTTTAAGGTGTCTGATTTAATTTGTGCATAAACGTCAGCCGGTAAGACTTGGTCTCCCGTAACTCCGAGAAGCATCAAGCCTAACCCGTCATTTCCTTCCGGAAGTTCACCTTGATATCGTGGTCGTTCGGTACCTTTGGCTTGGTAAATAGCTGCAATCTTAGCCTCTATATCCGATGCTAACCCATGTGTTTTAATGTACTTTTCGCAGTTCTGATCGATCGCAGCATTCATGAAAAACCCGAGAAGCATCGGTGCGGGACCATTAATGGTCATTGACACTGAGGTCGCAGGATGACTTAAGTCGAACCCTGAATACAGTTTTTTGGCATCGTCTAAACAGCAGATAGAAACTCCTGAATTTCCAATTTTTCCATAAATATCCGGACGAACTGCGGGGTCGTTTCCATACAGTGTCACAGAGTCAAAGGCTGTAGAGAGCCGTTTTGCCGGCATGCCTAAACTTACATAATGGAATCGTTTGTTCGTGCGTTCTGGTCCGCCTTCCCCAGCGAACATACGTGTTGGGTCTTCTCCTTCTCGCTTAAAGGGAAATAAGCCAGATGTATACGGGAATTCTCCTGGGAAATTTTCTTGGAGAACCCAACGTAAGATATCGCCCCAGCTGGAATAACGCGGTGATGCAACTTTTGGGATTTGCGAATGAGATAAAGACTCCGTATGCGTTTTGATGCTTAATACCTTGTCGCGAACTTTGAACTCATATTCTGGGTTTTTGAAGGCTTGCTTCTTGCTTTCCCAATGCTGTATAATTTCCCAGTTTTTCGGGTCGAAATTAAGCTTCTCTTGTTCGAAGGCCTCTTGCAATCCTTTAATTAAACGGTCTTTGTCTTCAATGGATGATTTCGAAAGGGTTTCAATGGAACTCTGAAGCCCCTGTAATTTCTCAGCAACCACTACTTGTTTATTAACCCAGTGGTCGTAGGCTCGATTGTTTTCTGAAATCTCCGAAAGGTATCGCGTTCGATCGGGCGGAATCACAAAGATTTTCTCCGACATTTCATTGGTGATTTCAAAGGTTGAATGCAAGGCTGCACCTGATTTTTCTACGACTTTGTCCATGATTACCTTGTATAAGGTGTTCATACCGGGGTCATTAAATTGCGAGGCTATTGTGCCATATACCGGCATGTCATCTACCTTTTCGTCCCATAGGTTATGGTTGCGTTGATATTGTTTTCGCACATCACGAAGCGCATCTAAGGCACCCCGTTTGTCGAATTTATTTAGGGCAATAACATCGGCAAAATCTAACATGTCTATTTTCTCAAGTTGAGTTGCTGCACCATATTCAGGCGTCATGACATAGAGAGAAAGGTCGCTGTGGTCAAGTATTTCTGTATCGGATTGACCAATACCAGAAGTTTCAAGAATAATTAAATCATATCCAGCTACTTTCAGTATAGAGATGGCTTCTGCTACATGTTTTGAAAGTGCAAGGTTCGATTGTCGGGTAGCTAATGAGCGCATATACACCCGTTCATTTTTTATCGAATTCATTCGAATTCTATCTCCAAGTAAGGCTCCTCCTGTTTTTCTTTTCGAAGGATCTACGGAAACAACAGCAATGTGTTTATCTTGAAAATCGATTAAAAACCTGCGAACTAATTCATCCACGAGGGAGGATTTTCCTGCCCCACCGGTTCCGGTAATTCCTAGAACAGGTGTTTTAATGGTTTTCGCCTTATCACGAATTTCAGACAAGGTTTTTTCATGTGCTTCAGCATAATTTTCAGCACCAGAAATAACACGAGCAATTGCAGGGACATCCTTAATGGTTAGCATGCTTGCATTTGAAGGTAGCTTCTCGCCAACAGCAAAATCGCATTGTTTAATCAGGTCATTAATCATACCCTGTAATCCCATGGAACGACCATCGTCTGGATGATAGATTCGAGCAATACCATATCCATGAAGTTCTTCAATTTCTGCGGGTAAAATGGTTCCACCCCCTCCACCGAAAATTTTTATGTGCGGCGCACCTTTTTCCTTGAGCAAGTCGTACATGTACTTAAAGTATTCCATGTGTCCTCCTTGATATGAGGTCATGGCAATCGCCTGAGCGTCTTCTTGAATTGCACAATTCACTACTTCTTCTACGGAACGGTCATGACCTAAATGAATTACTTCACACCCAGTAGCCTGAATGATTCGGCGCATAATGTTAATCGCTGCATCGTGTCCATCAAATAAGGACGCGGCAGTAACAATTCGGATTTTATGATTTGGGATATACGGGCTAACAGGTTCCATGCAAATAATTGTGCCGTAAAAATAAGGAAATTTAGCCGTTTATTAGTGCTTCAATTTCCTTTTCATCCGCAAGTAAATAACAATCGGATTCGTTTAACATCTCTTGAATGCGCAGTGTTTCGAAATAGGTGTTGGCCTTAATTTCAAGTATTATTTTCTTGCTGCCAATAAGCTGAATTTCGGTAAAATGGGACGGGTCGGTGATTTTGTAAAAATTCTTACCGGACAGGTGTTTTCGGTATTGCGGAAAGCCCATTATCCTTGTTTGTGAATAAATTCAATGGCCAACTTGTTGAACGCCTCCGGTTGTTCCACATTCACTACATGTCCGCATTGATCAACTATTTCAAGGGTTAAGTTTGGATTGCCTTTAACAATTTCTTTTGCTGTTCCTACGAATAAGTGGTCTTCACTTCCCATGATATAAAGTGCTTTTTCATCTTTATTTTCATGATGAAGGTAGGTGAGGTATTTGGTTAAACGTCCGGTTAATTTAAACCATCGTTTGAACTCTTTATTCATTAGTTTTTTTGCCTCACCAATAAAGATAATACGCGATTCCTTATGATTTTTTTTAGGCATCATGATGTTGGCAAACAGCTTATATAGCGCCATGTAAGGCAATACGGGTTCCAAGGTTCTTCCGAGCTTTAGAAAAAATCTTGATTTAATATCCATTTGGGTAATCGCTCCAGCAAAAATCATGGATTTAACCATTTTAGGGTAATTCACAGCGATTTGGCGGATGACGATACTTCCCAACGAGACACCAATAAAGTGCGCTTTTTGGATATTGAGAAAATCGATAACTTCAGCCACTTCTTTTGCGATTAACTCAAATGAGTATTTGCGGTGTTGAGGAAGGCCTTGGGATTTCCCATGTCCTCGTAGATCAATAAGCACGACGTTAAAATGCTCTTGAAAATCCCTAATCTGTTTGAACCAAACATTAGAACTTCCTCCAAAGCCATGAATGAAAACTGTCCATTCGGTGCTATTTGGATGAGTAAGTACTTTATGATGAAGCATGCGCAAAAATAGAAAAAGGGCTCCGAAGAGCCCTTATGTTTTTAATATAAGTACGATTATTTTTTATCGTTTACTTCTTCGAAGTCTACATCGGTTACTTCGTCGTCAGGATTTCCAGAACCGGTTTGTTCACCGCCTTCGGTTGAAGCACCGCCCTGTGCATTCGCTGCATTATACATGTCTTGCGATGCTGCTTGGAAGACTTGGTTTAGTTTTTCCATTGCAGGCTCAAGGTTTTCCATGTTTTTTGCTTCGAATTCTTTTTTCAATTCACTCAATGCATCTTCAATTCCTTGTTTTTTATCTGCTGGTATTTTATCACCGTATTCTTTCAATTGGCGTTCCGTTTGGAATATCGTAGAATCTGCTTTGTTGATTAAATCTACCTCTTCACGCTTTTTCTTGTCGGATTCGGCATTCGCTTGTGCTTCAGCCTTCATGCGCTCGATTTCTTCGTCGCTCAAGCCAGACTTAGACTCAATTTTAATGGATTGTTCTTTACCTGTTCCTTTGTCTTTAGCAGAAATATTCATGATACCGTTCGCATCAATATCAAAGGTTACCTCAATTTGTGGCACACCTCTAGGCGCTGGTGGAATATCAGACAATTGAAATCTCCCTAAGGTTTTGTTGTCTCCTGCCATAGCACGTTCACCTTGAAGTACATGGATATCTACTGCGGGCTGACTGTCTGATGCTGTAGAGAAAACCTCTGATTTTTTCGTTGGAATGGTTGTGTTTGCCTCGATGAGCTTCGTAAATACACCACCCATGGTTTCAATCCCTAATGAAAGTGGAATGACATCAAGTAGTAATACATCTTTAACTTCACCGGTAAGCACACCTCCTTGAATTGCAGCACCAACGGCTACCACTTCGTCAGGATTTACCCCTTTTGATGGTGCTTTACCGAAGAACTTCTCAACCGCATCTTGAATAATTGGAATACGAGTTGAACCACCAACTAAGATTACTTCGTTAATGTCTTTTGGACTCAATCCAGCATTCTTTAGTGCAGAACGACAAGGTGCGATTGTTCGTTCAACGATTTCTGAAATCAATTGCTCGAATTTTGCACGCTGTAAGGTTCTAACCAAGTGTTTTGGAATACCATTCACCGGCATGATATACGGTAAGTTGATTTCACTTGAAGTGGTTGATGAAAGTTCGATTTTAGCTTTTTCTGCGGCTTCTTTCAATCGTTGAAGAGCCATAGGGTCTTCTCTAAGATCAATTCCTTCTTCACTTTTGAATTCGTCGGCCAACCAGTTAATGATTGCGTTATCTACGTCGTCTCCTCCAAGGTGCGTATCTCCGTCGGTAGAAAGTACTTCAAAAACACCGTCTCCAAGTTCAAGGATGGATACATCATGTGTTCCACCACCGAAATCGAAAACAACGATTTTTTGATCGATACCTTTTTTGTCTAATCCGTAGGCAAGCGCCGCTGCTGTTGGTTCGTTAATAATTCGTTTGATTGTTAATCCCGCGATTTCACCGGCTTCTTTGGTTGCTTGACGTTGCGCATCATTAAAGTATGCAGGCACAGTAACTACAGCTTCCGTTACTTCTGTTCCTAAATAATCTTCTGCAGTTTTTTTCATTTTTTGCAAAATGATGGCAGAAATTTCTTGTGGAGAATATAAGCGGTCATCGATTTTTACCCGTGGCGTATTGTTTTCGCCTTTTACTACCTCATAAGGAACGCGCTTTGTTTCTGCGACTGAATCGTCATAGCTGCTTCCCATGAATCGCTTAATCGAGTAGATTGTTTTTGTTGGATTAGTGATTGCTTGACGTTTTGCTGGATCCCCAACTTTTCGCTCGCCTCCATCTATAAATGCAACTACTGATGGCGTAGTTCTTTTTCCTTCTGAGTTTGTGATTACCACTGGCTCGTTTCCTTCCATGACCGATACGCAAGAGTTTGTGGTACCTAAGTCAATTCCAATTATTTTTCCCATGTTAACTTTTGTTTTTAAATGTTGACATCACCCCATTTTCAATTAATGTGCCATGCATCTATCTCGTGAAATTATATGACAAAGAGATAAACACGGCAGGGTTAAGGTGACGATTTGGCAGAATTCCTGAGTTTTACCCCTTGGATTATGCCGTTTTAGCTAGTTTTGATTTTGTAGCTAACCAAGCCATGGGAATATATGCCAAGCTCAAGTCTAGAATATCAAACCACAAGGGGGCATTAATCATAAAAACAGCCACGACACCACCAATAAAAAACAAGAAGCCAATTGTATAAACAACCCAAGTGGCATATGTTCTCACAAGTAATAGTGCAATCAAACAACCACTTAGTGTGCCCATGGCATGCGCTATGAAAGGGAAAATATAATATTTAAACGGTAGTTCACTAAAGGCTTTCATTCCTTCAGTAGTATTAAAATTTACGCCGTTCGGATATGGGAATATTTTCATTCCTAATTCAATGAAACTGCCATTCACCATGGCACCTACAAAAAGACCAAGGAATAATCCTAGAATTATTCGAAGGACATTCATTATAAGTGAATTACTTCACCATAAGCAGCAGCTGCCGCTTCCATTATGGCTTCTGACATGGTAGGGTGAGGGTGTACTGTTTTGATGAGGTCCATGCCGGTGGTTTCTAATTTACGAACAGCAACGATTTCCGCAATCATTTCGGTAACGTTCGCTCCAATCATATGAGCTCCTAGCAATTCGCCGTATTTTGCATCAAAAATTAACTTTACAAAACCATCCTTAGCGCCAGCTGCACTTGCTTTTCCAGAGGCAGAGAACGGGAATTTACCGATTTTGATTTCTCGTCCAGCCGCTTTAGCCGCCTTTTCGGTCATTCCAACTGAGGCAACCTCTGGCGAACAGTAGGTACATCCTGGGATGTTTCCATAATCCAACGGTTCTGGGTGATGTCCTGCCAATTGCTCCACACAAATGATTCCTTCAGCTGAAGCAACGTGAGCTAAGGCAGGGCCAGGTACTAAATCCCCAATGGCATAATATCCTGGAATATTCGTTTGATAGAATTCATTAACTGGGATTTTCCCCTTGTCTTGAATAATTCCAACGTCTTCTAATCCTAATCCTTCAATATTTGATTGTATTCCCACAGCGGATAATACGACATCGCATTCGATTTTTTCTTCGCCTTTCGCTGTTTTAACCGTCACGATACAACCTTTGCCTTTGGTGTCAACGCTTTCTACAGACGCCTCGGTCATGATTTTAATCCCGGATTTTTTGAATGATTTCTCGAGTTGTTTGGAAACTTCTTCGTCTTCTACAGGAACAATGTTTGGCATATATTCTACAATTGTCACTTCTGTGCCCATGGTATTATAGAAATAGGCAAATTCTACCCCGATTGCACCAGAACCAACAACGACAAGTTTCTTAGGTTGCTTTGCTAGGGTCATCGCTTGACGATATCCTATAATCTTTGTACCGTCTTGTGGAAGATTAGGTAATTCTCTAGAGCGTGCGCCGGTAGCAATGATTACACCTTTTCCTGCCGTGTACGTTGTGCTTTTTCCTGCTTCATCGATTACAACTACTTGTTTTCCTGGAGCTACGGTTGCTGTGCCCTTGATTACATCAATTTTATTTTTTTTCATCAAGAATTGAATGCCATTACTCATTCCGTTGGCTACATCACGAGACCGTTTAACCACCGCATTAAAGTCAGCGCTGGCCTCTTTTACACTGATCCCATAATCTGATGCGTGTTGAAGATATTCATACACTTGTGCACTTTTTAATAGGGCCTTGGTTGGAATACATCCCCAATTCAAGCATATTCCACCGAGTTCTTCGCGTTCAATGATAGCGGTTTTCATTCCTAATTGTGACGCTCGGATAGCGGTTACATATCCACCGGGTCCACTTCCAATAACTATAAGGTCGTAATTCATATCATTCTATTTGTGGACAAAATTAAGGAAAATAGCTGAATGCTACTTTTTTTTCGCCAATAGAATAAATAATGTCGAGCAGATAATAAAGGGGGCGCAGCTCAATACAATCCAAATATTTCCGGACAGAAAACCAGCCAATAAAATAAAAGCAATTAAAAGGTATAATCCTAAAATCCCAAGGTAAACCAGGGCTATTTTTGGGGATATTACACCAAAGATTAAAATGAGGAGTTGACTCAGTAAAGGCACAATAATTAAGGGATGCATAACTGCGCTGGGAGAGGAAAGAAAATTATTTAGAACCAACCATTCGGCCTGAAATAAAAACGTATGATTAGTTTTTCCATAAGATAAATAAGGGATGAGTGAAGAAACTAAAATCATTACAGATAAAAACCTAATTTGCATGGTTTCTACTATTGAATCAAACAATTTTGATGTTATTCTTCATCGTCAAGATGCAGGATGTGAAGCAGCCTGTGTATGATTGGTGCCATGAAAAGCGCGGTGATGCTTAGAAAAGCAACGCCACTATACAAGGCATAGAATGAAGAAAATAATTTTGCTGCCGTTGTTTTCATTTCAATAACCGGTCCCATTCCTGTTAAAATCAATGAGGCCATATGAAACGCATCAATCCAGGAAGTTTCTCCAACATAATGATAGCCCAAAACGCCAATAAGTAATGAAAATATAATTAAGATAGTGGTTAAGCATACATACCAAAACATGCGTTTAAAAAATGATGGATAGGATGCTAATTTTTGTTTTCTATTTTCCATAAACAGATTATTCGTGTTTAGAGAGTTTGTTTAACACATCATTTAGATAATCCAGCTGTAATTCTTGAATCTCCAGTAATTTTTTATTTTGTTGTACGATGAGGTGGTCTACTTTTTCGCTTAATAATTTTATTTCTAACTCAGCTTTTAGATTGATTTTATAATCATGTTCTGCTCGTTCTCTGTCCTTTTGCTCTTGACGGTTTTGACTCATCATGATGATCGGGGCCTGAATTGCGGCTAGACATGATAGAATTAAGTTTAAAAGAATAAAGGGATAGGGGTCGTAATGTTGATTACCAAGTACGAACGCATTCAAAATAATCCATCCAAAAAGAAACAGGAAAAAACTAATAATAAAGGTCCAGCTGCCCCCGAAAGTGGCTATCAAATCAGCCATGCGTTGTCCTAACGTTAATTCTTCGTCGATTTTTTTTTTTTTTTTTTCAGTTAAAACGGCATTCGAACGGATCGCCTCAACAACATCTTCATCAATTTTGGCTAATTCACCTTTTTCTTGAATTACTAATTCGGTTATGTATAGTCTTCTGAAGAAATTAAGTTCCTCGTAACTTATATATCCATCGCTTCTGAATTCAGGGTGATGTTTTTGAATAAAACTCAAAAGGCTTTCTCTGATATCTGAGGCTTTTATGGCTTCTGATGGTTTAATATTCTTATTTGAAACTGAACTAATTATCATTTATTCGGATTATTCCATGGCCAATAGGGGTTAATATTTCTTGATTCTTCTACCCAAATTGAATTTTCCTTTTTCATTTGAATTTCCTTATATGGCCTATAAGAATTGTGGAACAGGGTATCGGAACGTTTTACGTATTTCTTACTAAGATTTAATTTGATGCTATTTTTTTCTTCATTCATGTGCGTTAACCGTATGTTTTTTGAACCATAGATTAATGCCCATTCCTTTACCGCACGTATGTATTTTTCGGGGGTTTTGGTAACCATTACTACAGACTCTAAACCTAATGAATCTTTAAAGTGGATTATATGGGTTTGTGCTAATTGTTTTTTCACACATCCACTTGCTTCGGTTGGGTTAATATACTCAATCGTATAACCTTTCCTGTGCTGTTTGATGATTTCATTTTGATACACAAAGCAATCAGATTCATCCATAAATTGTTCATGGTATGCGATTTCTTCTTGACAAGCCCCCAATAAAAGTGCTAAAATGAGTAGACGAAAATACATGGGGTAAAGGTATGATTTCCTAGGAAAGACTGCAACTTGGACAAATCCCTGATATGGTTAGGAATAACTCTTTTATTTGGTAAGTATTAGGGAGCTTAACATGAATCAAATGTTCTTCTAAACATTCGATTTTTTTGCACGTAATACAGCTAAAATGTAAATGATCATGGGCATGCTCATACCCATCATTACAACGAATGCAACGTGCATAATTTATGGTTCCATCTACATTTACAATTTTATGGATTTTGTTTTCGGTTACGAGCCTGTCTAATATGCGATACACGGTCACGCGATCGCACATGCCTTGCACTCGATCAAAAATTTCAGGTTGACTCAAGGCAAACGAAGATTGGTTGATTTCGTTCAAAACCGCTTGCTTAGCTTTTGTATTTCGAGGATTAGACATTTTTTAGTTGATGCAACAAAATTGCAATTAATATTTATCTTTGCAAAACGCAACAATGTTGCATTAGCTGTTTTTCAATGAAGAATACACTGGTTTTGTACTTTTTCTTACTTTTGATTGGCTCGTTTCATGGTCAGCCATTAACTGTCGAAGTGTTTGACTCGATTCGCAATGTTCCACTTTCGAATGCAACGGTTTACTGTGTTGAATTCGATCAGACGGTACTTACCAATTCGGATGGAAAAAGTGTAATTATAATTAACACCAGCGGTTGCCTTAATATAAAAGTATTAATGCTCGGGTATCGAAGTGCTTTTTTCACTGTATGTGAGGGGCAAAGCAATTTGAAAATTTACTTGTTGCCAGTTCATCTAGACATGCATGAGGTTACCGTTTCTTCCGGTGCACTCGTTCAATCGAATAAAAACCCCTTTCATATTGAATCTCAGAAAATGTCATCCCTTGGAATGATTTCAAATCTAGCACTCGGGGAAGCATTAGCAAAAATACCGGGTGTCTATAATGCGGCGTTAGGAAATGGAATTTCAAAACCTGTGATTCGAGGTATGCAGGGAATGCGTGTTGTAACGTTGTTGAATGGCTTAAGGTTAGAGGGACAGCAATGGGGTGGTGATCACGGAATTGGAAGTACAAGTTTTGGTGTTTCTGCAGTTGAAGTTATTAAAGGTCCTGCCAGTTTATTATATGGTGCGGATGCCTTGGGGGGAGTTGTCTATTTGGTGGATGCCCCATTTGCGCCCTCCAATGCACGTTCGGTTGAATTTCAATCAGAAGGTTTTTCTAATACGCTAGGGGGCAGGGCTCAATTGATTTACAAGGAATCTTATCGTAAATTCCGATGGTTCTTCGCTTCAACGTACGCTAATCACGCTGACTTTCAATTACCTTCAGGTAAGTTTGCGAAAAATTCGCGGTTCAATGATTTTGGGGCTAAGGTTAATTTGTCATTTACTGGAAAGCGTAGTTTGTATTCCTTGCGCTACACCGCAAGTCACTCCGTTGTTGGGATTCCTGGACATACACATGATTCCTTAGCTACGCCAATGACTTTTCAGGTGGCTGATCGCGCCCGAACGTATGAGTTGCCAGCTCAGTTTTTTCAGAATCACCTGATGCAAGCCACTGCTAATTTTTACAGGGATAAATCAGATATTTTATTCATGTACGGTGCCACACTGAATCGATTAATTGAATTTGACGAGAAGGTTTCAATCCCTTCCTTGAGTATGTTTTTATTGAATCACTTGGCGCAGATGAGGTGGCAACTGAAGTGGAATAAATCAACTAAATTAACTGCTGGGTTGCAGGCGATGACCCAAGACAACGCCAATGCATTAAATGCTTCCGATACCTTAATTCCTAATGCCCAATCAGTTGATGTGGGTGGATACGTTAGTGTCAATCACGAGCATAAAAAATGGAATCTTCAGGCAGGCATTCGTTACGATCGAAGAACGATATTTGGAATTGATATACCCCACCAAAAGAACATCAGTTTTAATGGCTTAAATGGAAGTGTTGGCATGGTGCGCAGTTCGGATAAGTTTGTTTGGCGGACTTCATTATCCACTGGATTTCGGGCGCCACACCTAACAGAGTTGTTCTCAAATGGATATCATCACGGTGCCCTGAGGTATGAGGTGGGTGATGCTGCGTTGGTCCCTGAAAAGGCAAGCCAATTAGATGCCACCTTAGAATGGAATCAAGCACACGGCGCGTTCGTATTTAATCCCTTCGTTAGTTTAATTCAAGATTATATTTACTTGACACCTATGGGAATCTTATTTGATGGCATTCCAGGATATCGGTATGTTCAAAACAATCAAGTGCTTTTTTCGGGTGTAGACCTGTCATATCATGTGCATCCGCATTTTGCGCATGGCTTGCATTGGGAGGTTTCATTATCCTACCTTCATGTCAGTGCCCTTGGCGATAGTTCGGTGTCTATGATTCCTCAGCCGCGAATGCAAAATGTGCTTAGGTATGAATTTGATGTAAAGAACCTTGTTCGATTGAAAGAGGTGAATGTGCAATCCACCTTAATGGGTCCCCAGAATAATGTGGCTTATCTCGAATCCTCATCCAAGGGATATCATGTACTTGATTTTTCTTTGGTTTTTGCCTTTGGTAAATCCGATCAATTTACCGTAAAAGGGGGAGGTAGAAATGTACTTAATTCCACATATATTGATCATTTATCCCGATTAAAAAATATTCAAATGCCTTTTCCTGGTAGAAACTTCTTTCTAGGTATCGGGTATAATATAACTAGTAACCTTAAAAACAAATCATATGAAAAGTAAATTGGTTCTTTTGTCTGTCCTTTGCGTTGCTGCATTTTCTTTGGGTGCATGTAAGAAAAATAAATGTGCTGATTGTCATTATGACAAAGCAGGTGCAGAAATTGAATTGGGAGAGAAGTGCGGTGATGAAATGGAGGCCTTAGAGGCGAATGGATATACGGATTCAACTGGGAACTACATCGTCCATTGTGGCCATTAATGATCTTTGTTGAAGTGTTGACTAAATCCGGG
>JAIXRD010000294.1 GCA_027485365.1 Cryomorphaceae bacterium
CTGCGTTAGTACTTTGGATTTATGGATATCTGCAGGGCTGGCCTCGGTGAGCCATAGACACCAACGTTCCTCGTTATGTAGCAACTCACGTGCGCCAACAACTCTCTTTAAGTATTTTGCGGCAATGGTGTCAGCTTTCCGAATACTTGCAGCCTCTTCTGCAGAGATATCTGATATCGCACCACCATCATTTGGTTGGCTGCCATAGAGTAAAGGTTGAGTTTTTGGACCTAATGGAGTTCTACGTGAGCTGATTAATACATTGGGTGCATCAACTAAATAGGGATTAATGTTGGTTGCAGAAGTTTTTGTCGGTTCCGATTTAACTGACTCATAAGCCCATAGTGAGTAGCTGCTCGAAGATTCGCCTGAGGAAATCCCAACAATCACAACATGTACTATCGCTTGCCCAGCCGAATCATTACTCCATGAAAATGTCCTATGCGCAAAGTTTATGTGTACCCCACAATCAAAAATTGCTGGCCACATAATTGGAGGCTGTTCGCCTTGAGAAATTGAATTAGTGGCGACGAATGCTGCTTTTGCATTCTTCCCAGAAATAGCCCGAGCGGCTTTCAAGAACCAGTTTGCAACATAATCCAAATTTCCTGCTTTATCGATGTTTTTCCAAATTTCTAACGTTTCAGTCTTTTGCGATTCGGTCTGCAGTCTTGCCCCAATAAATGGCGGATTTCCAAGGATGTAGGTAAATTCATCGACTTCCAGCACATGAGACCAATCAGAGGTCAGGGAGTTCGCGTTTAAGATGTTTGCGGAGTCCTGGATGGGAAATCTGCTAGGGGTCTCACCTGTAATTCTCTCTAGCTTTCTATTTTCTTGATGGTCCGTCAAAAACAGAGCAACGCGGGCTATCTGTGACGGCCACTCTTCAATTTCAATGCCGTAGAACTGATTTAGGCTAATAGATAAAGCTAGCGCGCCATCTAGTCCAATGTCTGATTCTTTTCCCTCCAAGTGCTGGAGCCTCACGGTAAGTTCTAACTCTAGCTGCCGAAGGTGTTTATAAGAAACCACTAAGAAATTTCCACCACCACAAGCGGGGTCAAATATCTTAATTTTAGCTAGGTCTAAGCGAAGCTTTTTAAGTTCCTTTTTACTATCCCACGAATCAGCCAATCTTTGCTGAAGTTCATCAAGAAATAATGGATAAATAATCTTATTTATGTTTTCTTCAGATGTGTAGTGCTCACCCAGTTCAGCCCGGGCTTCTTTACTCTTAATCATTTGGAATAGGGCACCAAAGATTGTCGGGTTGATTGTGGTCCAGTCATAGTTTGCAACCTCTACCAGGGCCACACGCATCTTTCTGGTGAAGTCAATGACAGAAATCTTCTCCGCAAATATGCCACCATTAACATAAGGGAACGGCTTGAGCTCATCACCAAGTATTTGGGGACGCTTTTCTATGGGAGTATTTAAGGCTTTAAATAGGCTATCGAGCTTTGTCCCAACATCACTTCCATCTTCTTTAGTTCCCATGACCAACTTGAGAAATGTATTTTTTTGCCACATTCCCGTGTCATCACCGAAGAGAAGGAAAAGTATGCGGATAAGGAAAATGCTGGTTTCGTGTCCTTCGAATCCATGATCCTCAAGCTCTAAATAAAGATTTGCCATCAGCTTTGCAGCTACTTGGTCAACCGTAATTTCTTCCTCGGAGATACGGGTGCGATTACCCGAGATGATTGCTTCAAAGCGGTGAATGTTTTCGGGCAACTTGGAAAGTGGGAAGTTGTGCGTTCTATTCAGCGCAACATCAATGAGTCGGAAGTTGAGAAAGTCAGAGATTACGATTGTCTTAGGTCGATACCCTGGGGGAAGACTCAACCAATATCCACGAGCCTGGAGTTCTGCCTTATCTAGATTCTCTCCAGCAGATTTATGTTCAATGAGGGCAACGTTTTTCCAGTAGACATCTATGTATTCCTGGTTGCCACTAATAGTGCTCTTAACTCGCTTTTCATATTCAATTCCAGCAAGCTCTTCATCATCTACACCGCAGAGCGAACGAAAGAAATCACTCCAGAATCCACGCGCATGCTGTTTCTCATCTGTGAGGCTCTTCCACTTATCTGCGAATGCTGTAGCGGCACTCCTTGAAAGTTCAGGAGTCTTCAGTTCAGTTGCCATGAGCTGACCCTAAATGCTTAAGTCCGTTGAGTCGAGTATTTGCTTACTCATTTACAACTAGTCGGATTCGATCAAAATACTTTCGCGCCACATCAGCCATCCTGGCAGCCACATTCGCCAACTCTCGGAATTGCGCTTCGGTCGGCTCAGTGCGATAGCCGAAATTAGGAAGTGTAATTTCAATTATCCCTGTGTCTTGATTGCGCCAGGCCAGCTCGTAAGGGCTTAACGCGGTGGTGATTTCTTCCTTATATTTTTCGTACACCTCGAACACGGCTGTGTTGTACTCCGGATCATTTCCCTTGTGAATCCAAATTTGGACTTTTGTGTAATCTTTAGAAGAGTTGATGCACAGTTGGATTCCGGTAAATCCAAGCCCGCTGGCTTTCCAAAAATTCTTACTTGGAGTTACATTTTGAAATACTCCGGTTGATTCTCTCAAATACGGCAATGCCATTTCGTGGAAGTTGTAGATGAGGGCTGAGGCCTCCGACTTTGAATTTTCGCTTTGGATCTCTTGGATAGCACCACGCCATTCGTCTGGACCAGCAACTAGTTTAAAGTTCGGGAAGACTTTATTTGCGCCAGCGGCACTTAGTACATCTATCTGGATTAGAAAGAACTTAATTCCATGGTCATAAGCAGATGCGGCGGCATTCAAGTAGTTTGCAACATTCACAAACTCTGACCTGTGGGACTCTGCGACAATCACAACCGTGGACACCTCTAAGCCAACCGCATATGCGAGAGATCTGGTTAGGTGATCATGGTCCAAAGCGTTGAATTGATTTTCTATCGCGATCTTTGTTCCATCGCTTAGAGTTACAAGGATGTCTAAGCGACGACCAACACCGGGAATGAGTACTTCAGTTTGAATTGTTGTATCTGCGCCAATATCTTCAACTTCAAACCCACATTCTTGAAAAAGGTGGTTTAGTGGCTCGGGTGCTGCCATCCATGGCGTGAAGTCTTGGTCCTCTTTTTTCCACACAGAACGGATATCGACTTCTGTCAGAAAACTAATTTCACTCATGCGTCAATCCTAGTTGGATAATTTTTAGAGGTAAAGACAAAAAGCGTTAGCTAGCTCAGCCAGCTCCAGAATTCATTTGGAATTTCCTTATTGGTGAGGAGATCCTGAAACTCTTGTCCTCTGCCAATGGCCGATATCTGTTTGAGGTTTTCTAAGATCGGTGTTGCAGAGTCAAGGCCAAATCTCTGGGCGATCTTTGGGAACTCTTCTGGCTCGACTGTGTGGTTGAACTCGTAATCACCCTCGTTCTCATCGCGAGCGAAGTACTCGAATTGCAATCGGAGCTTGCCCTCAGAAGTCAGGGATGCGTAGAGGATTGGATCGCCGTCATCTCCTACGATCGTAATGTTTGTCATGTAATCACCTCATTTTGAGGATACATCGAATGTGCGACAAAAGGGTTGCTTGGCTGAGCAAGGGATATTCTTAGATGGTGACCGAGCAGATAGAACAGTTCTTCCGCCCTGATGGCACTCTGATCTCTATTCCCGCCAAGTCGGGCAAGAGGATCGCGGTCCTTGAGCACATAGCGTCTGAGCTATCCCCCGGTACTAAGTATCCCGAGAAAGAACTCAACTCGGTCATCGCTAAGTATCACGATGACACAGCTGCTATCAGGCGTTACATGATTGAGTACGGGATATTAGATCGAGATAATGAAAGTGTTTATTGGCTTCGCTTAGAGTGAGGCTAGTTTCTCGACGACTTCTTTTGCAGATGGATTAGTCATCGCAGTTCCATCTGAGAAGACCAGCGTCGGCACGGTGCGATTGCCACCATTTACCTTCTCGACAATCTCTGCCGTGCCCGTAACCTCTTCGATATTGATCTCTTCGAATGTAACTCCGAGATCAGCCAATTGAGATTTCAGGCGCTTGCAATAGCCGCACCAGGTGGTTGAGTACATAACGAAGGACATGGGTTAAGCCTATAGGAGTCAGTCTCTTTGGTGAAAAGAAAAACAACGGATGTAGATCTTTAAGGCTTACAGCTTTGCTGGACGAGTTTTACTTGCTTGTGAGTAGAGTTCCGATCATTCCGCCAAAGAAACCACACCAGATGTAGCTCTTCATTCCCCAGATCCATTCTGCTTCTGTGCCGAAGATAAGTGCACCAAACGCCCAGCCAAGCGCCAGGCAAAACATGCGGATTCCAATAATCTGACTAGTGCTCATTCTTTAGCGCCTCTCTTAATTAGCTGGGAAAATTAACTTAGACATTAACGCCAGTGTAAATGCGTAGACCTTTCCAAGATATGTATTTGCCTGATTTGTTGAGTGCCATCGCATCACAACGAAGCCAACGTTCGCCTTTTGCCCAACCGGCTGGATCTGGTGTGTACCAGGCCCAAAAGGTGAAGAATGGATTTGAAATCAGACCATCGGTACCCCATGCTCGACACAGAGACTCGGCAAGATTCAGTGCTTCTTCATCGGGCATTTCAGAAGGTTTTGTTTTAAGCGGCCATTTGGTAACAAGATAAGTCTCAGCGTTATGAGTGCCTGAGCAACTCACTGGGTTCTTGCGTGCATAAGGAGCATCCACATCTGCTGCTGTGTACATAAAGCACTGACCCGCTTTTGGTTTCACCGTGTAGGCAGCATTAGCGGGTGCGACAATAGTCGTTCCAACAAGAGTTGAGATAAGCACTGTGATCAAATAACGCTTCATGGTCTCCCCTGATGATTAGACATGCTGATTGTTCACCCTTGCCTGCGCTAAGTCGTGTAGGTGAATGGTCAAAAAAGATAGGTTCTCAAGGATTGGCTTAAGTCCACTAGAGATACCTCGCAGCAGCTTCTGTCATGCCTCGCCGCATATACATAAAGACCTCTTCTTCATCAACAGGCTCATATCTAAGTTTCGCCAAATAATTGATGCAATCTTCATTGCCAAGTTCCCGACCTTGGTAGAGCCACGTTCTCAAGTCGTAATGCAATCTGATCGCTACTTCATCACTACACTCTCCGGCGGCCCGATCGTATTCTCTGGCTAGTAACACGTTCTCCCAAATGACAGATTGAACAAGTGGACTGCGATGCGCCACAACAA
>JAIXRD010000064.1 GCA_027485365.1 Cryomorphaceae bacterium
GAATACCCAGCTGTTATATCAAGAATCGGATTTTTTAATTTATCACCTGAATTATAATTCGCGTACGCTTCGATCAATTTATTTCCTTTCGCTTGACGATATTGACTGTAACTACCCTGACTAAAATATCCTGCGGCTGAAGTCGCTTGTGTTTCTGTATACCCTGTACCTTCTGATTGATCGGTCCCAAGGTTTACCACTGCTTTTAATTGCGGCAAAAACGGCATTTTGTAGCTCACCTTTGCATTACCGATGTAGCGATTAACCACACTTCGGTCTTCCGACTGCATGATTAAACCCAGTGGATTTCTTCCAGAAAGGGTGTTTGGTTTGTTGTTGTCAACCCATTCAAAATATCCGCCGTACAACGATGTATCTGAGTAAACCGGTTGTGTTGGGTCAAAGAAAGCTGCTCCTAAGGCCCCGCGGTTCGCAAAGAATGCGCGCGATTGAACTAATTTTTGATTCACCTCCAGTTGAAGCGCCCCGTCTAAAAAGCTTGGTGTCATGTTTAGACTCAATGAAGTACGATTCATATTATCTCGTTTCAATAGGCCATTTTCCGCTCGATTACCAATCGATAAGCGATAAGGCAAGCCCTTGATTCCGCCCGTAATTGATATGTTATTATCAGCTACAATAGCATTTCGGAACACTTCACGTTGCCAATCTGTGTTTGCTGTTCCTAATAATGCTTTCTGTGCGGCAGTTCCTTTTCGGTTGATTAACGCACGCAAGGAATCTCCGGTGAGTACATCCGCATATTTAGCAATGGTGGATAAGGAAATTTTAGAATCCAAGACCACCTTCACTTGATTCTGAGTAGCTGAACCTTTTTTTGTGGTGATGATAATTACCCCATTCGCCGCACGCGAACCATAAATCGCGGTTGCCGAAGCATCTTTTAATACGACAAACGACTCAATATCATTCGGGTTAATTAATGATAATGGGTTTGCTGCTCCTGAAATACCCCCATTATCTAAAGGAACTCCATCTACGACAATTAATGGGTCGTTACTCGCATTGATTGAAGTACCCCCTCGAAGTCTCAATGTACTCCCTGAACCAGGCGCTCCATCATTCGAAGTAACTTTTAATCCAGCTACCTTTCCCATTAACAATTGCTCTGGGGTAGCAAGCGATCCTTTTAAAAAGTTTTTCTCATTAATAATGGTAGCTGCACCGGTTAAATCCTTCGTTCTCGTTGTTCCATAACCAATCACAACCACCTCATCGGATGCTTTCTGATTATCCCCAAAAACTAGATTTTTTGTAACGGTTCCGCCACCTGAAATGGCCACGTCAACGGTCATGTCTTCTAATCCAATGAGACGTAGGGTTAACACATAACTTCCATCAGCCAAACCGGTAATTTCATAAGCTCCATTTACATCTGAAAAGGCAACCCCTTTGGTTGGCCCATCCGCCATAACCTTCACATCGCTTAGTTTATTTCCCTTAGGGTCTTCAATTACCCCATTAATTTTACCTGTTTGCGCAAATCCGAGGACGGACAAGGCCAACATAAAAATCAAGGAAAAAGATTTAATAAATAATTGTCTATTCATAATCTTTTAAATTGTTGTTAGTTTTTAATTAAAGTGCTTCCAAATATACTTTTTTTTTCAAAATGTCATTATGACACAAAGAAATTTAGTGGAATTTGATTTTCAATTCATTACCGTCCTCCAGTTTATAAAGAAGACGTACCGTTTTTGTTGTTGAGTCAAAGGTTATCTTGGTGTCTTGTCCAAGCAATTGATCATTGGTCTTAGTTATTATTCGAGGGGCTTTGGTAACATTGTGAATGACCAAAGTAACTCCTGGACTAAAAGGTTTGCAATACGGACTGGTAGATTTCACATTAATTGCCGATTTTTTCGTTGACTTCTTGAGATAGTCAAATTCGAATAAGGTGTAACAGTCTCCATCAAAATCTTGCCGTGAATTCCCGTCATCTTCAAATAACTTTCCTTTAGAGGAGGAAACCGTAGGGTCGTAATAGAAATGCACCTCCACCTTATTTACAGCATATTCTTCGGTTGACTGTATTCCTTTCTCAGCCATCGGAATAAAAGCGCCGGCCTTAACAAATACAGGAATATTATCCATAGTCAAGGAATCGATGGTGGGTTCATTCCAAACCATTTCCATTCGAGACCCCCAAAAACAACGCGCAGTGGTTATGAATTGCTGCGGAACAACCCGTTCTTCTGTGTATAGGTTAAACCATGGATTCGAATCTGGAAAATCAATTTTTGCGATTTTTTGTCCTTTTTCGGTTACTGGGACAACAAACATGTCGGGACCCCAAAAATAACAATCAGTTCGATCAATAAAATCCGTTTGTTTTGGATACTCCATAAAAACAGGGCGCATCAATGGAATTCCAGTAGTTGAATTCTCGAAGGCCAAGGTATAATTGTAAGGCAATAACCGGTAACGCCATTCGATGGCTTCTTTCGCTAGGGCCTTGGTTTGAGGATCTTTAAAAATTGCTTCGCTTGGCACTTCTTGTTGCGCATGCGGCCTAAAAATCGGCTGAAACACCCCATATTGTAACCACCGGACATACAGTTCGGGATCATCGTTGGCTCCACCAAAGCCACCAAGGTCGGAGTGGAGATATCCAATTCCTTGCAATCCTGCCTGTAGGGTAAGCTCCACTTGAGGTTTTAATCCACCCCAGGTGCGGTTTACATCGCCAGTCCAAGGGATCATTCCGAACCGTTGAGAACCTGAATACCCAGAACGCATTAAAATAAATGGTCTTTTATTGGAAAAATCAGCGCGATAGCCTTCCTGAATTAACCGAGCCCAATCATGGCCATATATGTTGTGCACCCGATTAGCTCTACCAACCACGTGGTATAAATCATCGGGATGTACCTCTGGTTCTCCTAAATCTCCCCAAATCCCTTCAACCCCCATTTCTATTAAGCCTTTGTAAATGTTCCAAAACCACTGTTTCGTTTCCGGTTTATATATATCAAGTAAACCAGTATTTCCAAAATAAAAATCATAGGTATACGGCTTTTCACCGGTAATGTCTGTGCAGAGTAATTTTTTAGTTTTAGTCTCTTCCCACGTCTTTGAAGTGGTTAATATAAACGGCTCAGTTATTAAGACGGTTTTAACTCCGGTATTTTTAAAATCCGAGATCATTTGTTTTGGATTCGGAAAGCTATCTCGGTGGAATTCAAAATTACCCAAGGTACCTTGGATGGTTGTGCCAAACCAATACAAATCAAAGACAATGGCATCTAGCGGAATGCTGTCGGCCTTAAACTTAGAAACTACTGTACGAGCTTCTTGCTCCGAATGATAGCCAAAGCGGCTTGCAAAATTACCAAATGCCCAACGAGGCGGGAGCGGTTGTCTTCCTGTCAAACTGGTATAAGATGTAACTAATTCTTTCCAATTGTCTGCTGCGATTACCTGATAGGTTTTTCTTCCACCCGTTGTTTCATAGGTCAGGCTGCTGTCTTTTTTTGAATCCAGGTC
>JAIXRD010000024.1 GCA_027485365.1 Cryomorphaceae bacterium
GAATGTCCGTTATGGCGCAAAAGTGGTTGAAATCTCCAAAGGCAAAAGCACCATTGAAGTTGCTACACACACTGACTTAATCCCAACCTTGGAACTTATCAAGCGGGCAGTGGAAGCCGGAGAGCTTGACACCCAGATTGAGTCTGCCAGCAACAAGCTGCGTGAGGGCTTTGGCAAGTAAACATCAGGCCTGATTGAAATTCAGGCCTGTTCACGCAGTGTCGGTTGAACCGACACCCTGAACCTAGGCTGGAACAACACGGCCTAGGTTTTTCCGTATGCCCTGAGTACTTTTCTAATAAATAAAAGAAAAGGAGTCGTGGATGCGAATCAATGAAATTGCCAGTGCCGAAGATCAAATGGCCTTGTGGCGACTGGTCAGTGACAATGTTTGGCAGGCCATTGAAACCCAGAGACAGCAACAAGCACAAGCTGCGCAGGCC
The DNA here is from genome assembly GCA_027485365.1 of Cryomorphaceae bacterium. GTDB lineage: Bacteria > Bacteroidota > Bacteroidia > Flavobacteriales_D > Crocinitomicaceae > UBA952. Next base: position 444 of record JAIXRD010000024.1, read on the forward strand.
AAAGCGGCCAAGGCCAAGCTGAAACCTCGGGGTTCTAGAAAAGGCAAAGGCAGATCAGCTGCACCCATGCCCACCCCCAAGACACCCCCACCCAAGAAAGCCCCACTCCCAGCCAACCCCAGCGCCAAACCCAGTCAACCCCCAGCTGCTAACTTCCAAGCTCAGAGCCTGGCCCAGCGGCAGCAAGCACTTGCCCCCCAAAAGCCTGTGACAACTGCCACTGCGTCAAATGCGTCTATCGCGCCGAAAAGCGGGGTATTTGCCCCAAATACTGCTTTGGCAGCAAAACCTGAAGCGTGGTCACGACAGGCATAGTGAAAATGGTTTATCACCAGAAAAGCATTAGCAAAACCGCCACACCTCATTTATGGAATTGCTAACCAAAAAAACTGTCCTGCCCTTGCTTGAAATTGATTAAGGTGCGATGACCTAAGATCCTCAACAAAATTCTACTTGTCGCGTTTAGATAGTAGATTGGCAGGGTTTGCAATTGTTAACGCCAATTTAAGCCATAAAGTTGTTCTAGTTTAAAAAACATCTGCATTTGAATATTTTTAAGGTTCAAAAAATGTACCTGCAAATCTTTGCATCTGAATTTCAATTTGCCATTTCTTGATCCATCATGCGCTCAACAACATACGCTCTTGACTCGACATGGCGACCTCTGCTGAAAGACATGGGGTTGTCGATTGCGAACATTCTGAGACGAGCAGGCCTACCAGATGATTTGCTGAACCGACCGGCCGTCAGACTTCATGCAGATGATTTTCATTTGTTTTGGAAGTCCATTGAGGAAGAATCAAACGACCCCCTGCTTCCATTGACGTTGATTCGGTCGATTCGAAGTGAATCATTTTCACCGCCCCTGTTTGCAGCACTGTGCAGTCCTGATTTGCATATTGCTGCCAAACGGATCTCCCGCTACAAGGATCTGGTTGCACCCATACGTCTGGATGTACGAGAAACAGAACATGAATTGATGGTTGAGTTTGCATGGCCGCCCTCAAATACCTCTGCCCCTGCATCGTTGGTACTGACCGAACTCTTATTTATTGTCACTTTTGCCCGTATGGGCACGAGAGAACATATACACCCAACCTATGTGACAACCGATCATTTACCTTCAAACAATAATGCATTCGCAGACTTTTTAGGTGTACCTGTTCAAAGAGGCAACAGTCACTGCGTTGCTTTCAAAAAATCTGATGCCCACAGACCATTTCTCACAGCCAACGAAGGTTTGTGGTCAGCCTTTGAACCTGAGCTTAGATTGAGACTTGCGCAAAATGAAGCTGCCATCAGTGTGAGACAACGTGTTCGCATGGCTTTGCTGGAGGCATTACCTGGTGGCGGCATCAAGATGGGAGCGCTTGCCAAACGGATTGGCATGAGCCAAAGATCACTTCAACGACATTTAGAAATCGAAGGTCAAAACTATAAAAATTTACTACAAAGCATCAGACTAAATTTGTCCCAGCACTATTTGCAAAATACCAATCTACCCACTGCTGAGATCGCTTTTCTCTTGGGCTTTGAAGAGCCGAATTCCTTTTTCCGCGCCTTCCGAAGTTGGACTGGCACGACACCAGAACAATTCAGACAAACCTCATTGTTAGCCAATTTCAATATGCAGCCTTGACAGTTTGTTTTGACGTCTCCGCCTTGCTGTTCAACCCACGTTTACAAATGAATTCCATCAAGCATGACCATCAAGCTCAAAATTTTATATACACAACCAGACTCACGCCAAAGCAACAGGCATTTGTCGACGCTGTTCTTGCTGGTCATAACTATATTGATGCTTACAAACTGGCTTACGACACAAAATCGTCTCATAAAGTGATTGGAATAAGTGCCAATGCTTTGCTCAAAAATCCAAAAATAATCAAAGCCATTCATTCAAAACGAAACGAACTACAAAAGTCAATGTCAATTGCTTTGGACAAACACAATCTCCAAATGCACTTGGCTACTGAGTTGAAGGAGTTGTATCCAACAATTCAAGACGAACAGACTCGCATCAAGGTGCTGGAAATGTTGATTTCAATCAGTAAATCTATCTCAGTATGATTTTTTAAATGGCCAAAAACAAATGAACCTCTTCAAACTAATTCGCTCAGATCTGAAATTACTCTTTTCGTTTTTTTTCGTACTGTCAACCGCTGCATCAAGCACTGATCTGCTTGTTGAAAAATCTAACCATTTTGATGGCAAGCATTTTTTTAATCAACCACTTGAACCTGACATGCAAAGTGCATGGAAAGTTTGGTGGTATTACTTCACAACGCCTCGGGTTGATGCCGTTCCCCAAAATCCTTTACCCATTCAGAAATTGGAATGGTCTACTTGGCATGCATTGCCAGCAGACAAGGTTCATATTGTTCGACTGGGACATTCTTCACTTCTATTGAACTTACATGGTCAACAGTGGCTGATTGATCCCGTTTTTAGTGAGAGAGCTTCGCCCCTGAGCTTTATCGGCCCCAAACGATTTCATCCTTTGCCCATTGATGTTGACAACATGCCCATGATCGATGGCGTCATCATTTCACATGATCACTACGATCATCTTGATGCTGGAACCATCAAACGAATACACCCAAAAGTCAAACAGTTTGTAACCACGCTGGGCGTTGGCAAGATTTTGAAAGACTTTGGTGTTCCCGCAGAAAAAATCAAAGAACTTGATTGGCATCAATCTGCCAGTTATGCAGGTTTGAAATTAACAGCTGAGCCTGCTCAACATTTTTCAGGGCGCGGTTTGTTTGATCGCAACACAACGCTTTGGGCCTCATGGGTCATTGAAAGCCAAGAGAATGCTGATCCTGTGAAAATTTTCTACAGCTCAGATTCAGGCTACTTTGATGGCTTCAAAAAAATTGGGGCTAAGCATGGTCCATTTGATCTGACACTGATTGACACTGGGGCCTGGGACAAGATGTGGGCGAGTATCCACATGAACCCAGAGGAAAGCGTTCAAACCCACTTGGATGTGCAGGGCAAGGTGATGATGCCTGTCCATAACAGTACCTTTGATCTGGCATTACATCCATGGTACGAACCTCTAGAGCTTGTCAGCGCGATCGGGGCTCGCCAGAAAATTTTGTTGGCCACACCCATGATGGGTGAGATTTATGTCGTTGGTTCTGTGCCATCGATCAATCCGTGGTGGCGTAATCACATGCGTCAACAACCAGTTGCTCAATAGGTTACGGCGCTCAGCGGTGAAGAATTAGTGTCGGGTTGAACCGACATAAATCAATTGCGCCGTAACCGGACGCTGTTCAACTGTCGTTTCTCACGAACCTCTACCCACCCCACCTCCGTCTCAACCCTGTTCACACAGCATCGCAAGACCACTGTGAGTGACCCTAGTGATTCTTTTATGGTGATGCTGAGGTGTCGGTTGAACCCGACATCTGATCTACCTTCACGTTATTAGGCGCTGTTGTCAAATCTTAAGCGTGTTCATTAAGTTCATTTGGAACTTCTTTGGCTAAGAAATCGTATACAGCTCGTATGAGGCCGTTGTTTTTAATCTCTCGGTGAACGGTAAGCCACATGGGTAGGATGGGAAGTTTTAATTTAGGCAGTAAAAGCTGCACTTCAGGATCTTTAGCTGCAACATAGTCAGCTGTAAAGCCAATACCCAATCCGGCTTTGATCGCCGACCATTGCGCGATGTAGTCATCGCTTCGAAAGCTAAAGTTGAGTTTCAGTGGATCAAAGCCCAAAGATTTGGCCTGCGTTTCAATTTCAGCATAGGTATCAGAACCAATCATTCGGTGATTCAATAAATCAGCCATGGCCAAAGGGTTGCCATGCTTTTTAAGATAACTGGAATGAGCGCATGCGACTATTTGAATCAGTGCAATTTTTTTAGTTATCAATGAGATTTGATTGGGGCGCACCATCCGCAAGGCAATATCTGCTTCCCGCAGTAACAGATTGCTCACGCTATTGCTAGACACTAAATCAATATCAATCTCAGGAAATGCATCTTGCATTTTTTCCAAGATGGCAGGAAGCAGTAAGCAGGCCACCGTTTGACTGGCAGTAATCCGCACACGACCTTTAAGATCTTGTTTTTTACTTTTAGCCAGGCGATATATTGATGCGGCTTGACTATCCATTTCACGCACATGCACGGCAAGTTGCTGTGCTTGTGGCGTAGGCACTAAGCCGCGCCCCGTGCGCTCGAACAGAACGACGCCCAATTGTTCTTCAAGCTCCAAAAGATGTCGACCTAGCGTAGGCTGGCTCAGCCCTAATTGTTTGGCCGCCTTGACCAACGTTAGGTGGTCTAGGAGCGCTATAAAAGATGGGAGTAGATGCCAGTCAAACGATGATCTATTCATAAATGTATACGCATTATGCACATTATTGCATTTCAAATCTGACTTTTATACACCACAATCATTTCATTAAAAATTTTTACAGAAGTAAAGTATGAATAAAAATATTTTGATATTGGGGTATGGCGCTGTGGGCAAGGCGACTGTGTCGCACTTGCTTGAAAAAGGCTATAGCGTTACTATTGCACAAAGAAAAGTACCAAAGGATTTGCCCGAAGGTGTTCAGTTCAAGCCATGTGATGTCTTAAATGGCGCATCGGTTCATGATTGTTTTGTGGGTTTTGATCAACTTGTCATTGCAATTGGATTCGAGTACACAGTAAAAACTTGGCAAAAGCAATGGCCAACCGCTATGCACAATATTGTTAAAGCCTCCGTGAAAAATGGACTTAGAGTTGTCTTTGTTGACAACCTATATATGTACGGGCCACAAACAGGTGTATTGCACGAAGAACTCAACCTGACTGACATCCAAGGCAAACCAGCTGTACGAGCTGAAATCACCCGAATTTGGCAAAATGCTGTTCATACAAATGGCTTGAGATTTACTTCACTGAGAGCACCGGATTTTTTTGGGCCACAAGTCTTGCTTTCTCAATTCGGGGATTTTGTTTTTGGCAATCTTGCTAAAGGTAAAACTGCACAATTTTTAGTGCCAATTGATCAACCTCATGACTTCGCATATGTTCCGGACATTGCTCGTGCAGTGGAGAATTTGCTGAATGCATTAGATAACGATTTTGGACAGGTTTGGCACATGCCTTGTGCGCCCACCGTGACTACAAGAGAATTGCTTGAAATAGGTGCAAAAAGTTTGGGTGTTTCACCGAAAGTATTCAGCTTCCCACTTTGGGGCTTGCGTCTACTGGGCTTATTCTTCCCATTAGCCAAAGAACTTTGGGATATGCGTTTTCAGTGGGATAGGCCTTACCAAGTTAATTCAGAAAAATTCACCAACCGATTTTTATTCAAACCAACACCTTTCAATGAAAGCATTCCCGCAACAGCCAAATCGTTTAGCACTTGAATATCCAAAGGTATTAATTCCACTCATTCAACACAGCATCTCAATTTGACTTTTCTGCCCCTACTTGATGCCCTTCAAAAGGACATCATCAACCCTGCAGCCAAAGTGTCGTACTAAGCAACGTTTCTCCGAACCCCTCTCACCACGACAAGCTAAAATTTATAAGAATACTTTTGAACTGTCGATGCTAGCGAAAAACATTACCACTTCACTTAAAGTTGCTGTAGTTATTTGGGCTTTTAGTGGTCTGCTTGGAATTCCATTAGCCGTATATTTCGATTTGCTAGAAGGTTGGCGCTGGACCCCCTACAACGCTGTATACGATCAGATGATGGTCAGCGTTTATTTTGCTGTGGGAATTTGTTCGGCAATAGCCATTAGAAATCCAGTTAAACACACCAGTTTTTTATGGTTTGTTGCAATATCGAGTTTTACTCATGGCGGAGTTATGCTTTATCACGCTGTTCTCAATCCCCACCATATTGGTCATTTAATGGGTGATGTTTGGATTTTGGCTGGTGGACTTTCATTAGCAATCCCACTATGGCGCCTAAGAAAATATCAGGATTAGTATTACTAGGTGAATCCATCTCCGATGACGTAGTGTCGTTTCACACGACACCTCCACCACCTCATCAACTTTGAACCACCCTGCTCACACGGCATCGCAAGACCACTGTGACTGACCCAGCTAATTCTTTTGTGTTTATGCTGCGGTGTCGGTTGAACCGACACTGATCCACCGTCCCGCAACTAGACACTCAATAATTCATTTCCATTTGTATTGCTTTAACTATTTTTTTTTAATGCAACCGCTTCAAACATTTGACCAATTTGTTTTGTCAGCATTTCTATCAATTTGCTTTGAGGCAAAGGAATTTTCTTGATGCCGCCATCTATCAAAAGCCCTGACAAGCCATGAACTGCAGACCAAGCATGAAGAACTAACGGTAGCGGATCACCTTTGGGTGCTTGACCTGACTTTTGACATTCAGCTATCGCTTGACTAAGAATTTCAAATGCTTTGTTCCCTGAAGTGGTTAACTCAGGGTCTTCTGAGTTATGAGTATCTACCCTGAACATTGTTCTAAAGTGTCCAGGGTGTGTGACAGCAAAACTCACATAGGCTTTGCCGATGGCATTCAACTTGGCTATGGAGTCTTTTCGTCCAGAATCTCTTCCATGCAGCATATTCGCCTCAAGAAGATCAAAACCTTCTTTGGCAATCTCCGTAAAAATTTCTTGCCTATCTACAAAGTGGTGGTACGGGGCACCTGGGGAAACTCCCGCAACCTTGGCTACTTCTCTGAGATTAAGTGAGTCAACGCCAGTCGTTCCAATAATTTCAATACTTGCATCCATCAGTGCTCTTCGCAGATCGCCATGATGGTAAGTTTTTTTCGAAGTTTTTTTGGAAACCAATTAGTTGTCCACCTAGGGATTGAGGAAGAACTTCAATCGTAACCAAAAATATGTTTGATTGCCCTTAAGTCAATATCCCATGCGAATCATTATATTTTTATCAACTTCCCCATTCACTTGAAATGATGACTCCTTGAACCCAGGCGCAGACATCATGTGACGAATATTGTTTGAGACACCGTATCCTTCCAATGGCATACCGACAAAGTTTTTGTCTAATTTTTGATTGTTATTTTCATCGTGGAAAACACTCACAGCATAAGTGCCAGCAGCGACATCCTTGAATTCACAACTGGCAACTCCAGAATTTATTGAAACATAGACATATTGAAAAGATTTCGCTTGTACATCTGGAAAACCATCAGCGACATTGAATAAAGCACAAGCCATCATGCCTGTCGCATTCTTAATTTTGTCAACATCAACTTTGATAGTTGTAGTTTTTGATTCTGCTTGACTACCCAAAGCAGCAATGCTCAAGGCTGCAAAGACAGCAATTTGATATGCGGTTGTTTTCATGAGGACTCCTTAAATTGTTAATCTAAGCAAAGTTTAGATCAAGGAAGCTCGTGATGTCAAGAAAAATCTAATCAATGTTTAGATATAACTAAAAATCATTCCAATTAAAGGGGCGCTTTGTAGAGAGCGTCCATAAACCGAACCGTAACCGGATGCTGTTCAAGTGTCGTTTTACACGACACCCCTTACCACCGCTCCCCCGTCTCACACCCTAGACCCAACAGCGTCGCAAGTGGGCTGAGAGTGATCCTAGTAATTCTTTAATGGTGATGCCTAGGTCTCGTTCTTAGTTTTGTATACACGAACAGCATTTTCAATTTCGACAATATCGTTCTTGTGAGATAACACCAAATCAGCAACTGCTTTGATGTCTGCTTCTTCCATTTTGTGATCAACCAGAACATCATGAAGGGTGTGGAGCACTTCATCAAAAGCATCTTCTGAAATTCTTCTGCCCTTGTGTGAATCGCTTAATACTTTTTCAACGTGAATATCAGCAGGCTTTCCAAGCAAGTGCGAAATGAATCCAATTTGATGATTGATCAGTCGCTCTGCATCAATGCCTACAAAGTAAGGCTTTAACTTGTAGTTGCTGAGCACTTCCTTGTAGAAGGCTCTGACAATCAATGTGACAGTGGGTACACCACCATACTTGTCGAATAAGCTCATTGCTCGCTCCAATGTGGGTAATGATTGATAAAGAAATAATATAAATCAAAATGTGAAGGTTACCCCCCCAACCCCCACCCCCCC
>JAIXRD010000038.1 GCA_027485365.1 Cryomorphaceae bacterium
AATGTAACTAGCGCTGGTCTTACGGGTTCTAACAATGCCAATTCTCCGCATACAGACATCGATTTCCCGATGTTTCGATTAGGAGATGTATACTTGATGATGGCTGAAGCGAGTTTGCGCTTAACGGATCAGGGTACTGCGTTGCAATACATGAATTTAATTCGTGAACGTGCTTATGGAGACAACCTCCACAATTTTGCTACAGTCACCTTGTCCGATATTATTGATGAGCGTGCACGTGAAATGCAATGGGAAGGAACCCGAAGAACCGATTTAATTCGCTTTGACTTGTTTTCTGGTTCTACCTATGTGTGGCCTTTCAAAGGAGGAGATGTTGCCGGGATTGGAATTGATCCATACCTGGAATTGTATCCACTTCCTACTTCTGATATTATCTTAAATCCAAACCTGCTTCAAAATACAGGCTATTAATACGATGTTGATTGATGGAGAAGGGGTGCGCCGAAAGGCCCCCCTTTTTTTTGTTTTATGCGGTGCTATAAATACCTGAAAGGTTGGACGTAATAGCCCCGAAGGGGCGAGATACGTTAGCCCTGAAGGGGCGGAATACATTAGCCCTAAAAGGCATAATATAATAACAACCTATTTTCTTACACGTTCTTTCGAATCCTAAAACGTATAACAACCAATATTAAGAATACAACCACACTCACCCATCCCAAATAGTCGCCAAACCGTACGTAAAACGTCTTTCCTTTAATTAAGGGCATCTTCGCGGTGAGTACGCCTTTTGTATCATATCCGAGTTGCTTAAGGCATTCACCGCTCGTATTCCATACCGAGCTTATTCCCGTGTTCCCGGACCGAACCACGAATTTTCTAGTTTCAATGGCACGTAATGAAGCAAATTGATTATGCTGCCGATGCCCGGGTGTATTACCCCACCAACCATCGTTGGTAATGATGCATAAAAGCGTTGCTCCCTTGTTGCATTGTTCGGCCACAAATGCGCCATAAATCGATTCGTAGCAGATAATCGGAGCATACGCTTGGTCTTCATTCCTGAACACCTTGGGTTCGGATTCTACACCCAAAGACCCAGATGTACCACCATTATCGATGGATAGTTGCTCTAAAAACGGGAGCCAGCGGGAAAAAGGAATTTTTTCTACGCCAAGCACTAACTTTGATTTATGTATAAATTGTTGTTGTTTAGTCGCCATATACAAAGCGGTATTGTAAGACTCATAGAATGAACCATTGGGTAAGGCTTTACATGCAGCGGAATGTTTTTGATCAAAAAGCTGGAAGGTAGAGGCGCCAATTAACAGTGAACTGTTGGTTGAGCTTAGTGATTCGTCCAATAACTTATAACTTCTGGTTTGGTTGAAATCTTTTTCTATGAACGCTTCCTGTATGGCTGTTTCGGGGCCAATTGCTAAGGTGTTGTGTAGGTATGGACGAATCAATGTAAGCATGGATTCAACTTGCTGGGCGGGGTCAATGTTGAATTTTTCAGTGTATGGATCGATGTTAGGTTGCAGTATAACAACAGATTGAGTAGGATATTTAGTAATGTCTACCTTCTTGCTTACCATTAAAGAAATTAAAAGTGGAATGCAAAGAATAGAAATGAATGCTACGGCATATTGCCTAGATTTCCTGTTTAAAAGAAGTAAGACACCAAGAATGTTTGCGGCGATTACCCAAAAACTGCCACCTAAGGTTCCGGTGTATTCATACCATTGCACCCATGAAGGATGAATTGAGAAGTAATTGCCCATCGTGAGCCAAGGCCAGGATAACTCCCAATTAAAATGAACGAATTCAAAGGTGATCCAGGTACATCCAAGTCCGATAAGAAACAACCCAGGGTTTAGACGCTTAAACACTCCGAATCCAATAGTCAATGCACCGGCCATTAGCAAGCTATTGCAAATGAAGGCCATTAACGCACCGCCAGCCGTAGAATTCCAAATCCACCATGTAGAACCGACATTAAAGATAAATGCGGTAAAATATGCGTACGCCAAAAAATTAAGTAGCCCTCGAGCTTGCTGCTTTAGTCGCAAGGCAACAACAAATAAAGGAATCCATGCAACAAATACAAGTGGAGTTATGCTTCCAGAAAATGGGTAGGAAACCATAAGTAAGGCACCTGAAAGCAAACTTAGCGCTAGGTTGTGTTGTATGATTTTTAGCATTTCAAGTACAAAATAACTAAAATAAAAAAGCCCTACCGAAGAAAGGGCTAAATATCTTGTATGAAATATTTGGTTTACGCTTGTTCGAAAGGAACAATTGAAACAAATGAACGGTTATCTTTCTTTTTACGAAATTCAACTAAACCATCTGTTAATGCAAACAATGTATGGTCTTTACCAATCCCAACATTGTCTCCTGGGTGATGCTGCGTACCACGTTGACGTACAATAATGTTTCCGGAAATTGCGGCTTGACCACCAAAGATTTTAACGCCTAAACGCTTGCTGTGTGATTCTCTACCGTTCTTGGAACTACCGACTCCTTTCTTATGTGCCATGATCTAAACTGTTAATCTCGTTAATTAAGCTTTAATACCTGTAATTTTCAACGCCGTGAATTGCTGACGGTGACCATTTTTTACTGTGTAACCTTTTCTTCGTTTTTTCTTGAAAACGATTACTTTATCTCCTTTGACATGGTCAAGGACTTCTGCGGTGACTGCTGCACCGGCTATAACTGGGGCGCCAAGAGTGATTGCTCCTTCGTTATCTACTAATAACACGTGATCAAACGTCATTTTTGATCCGGTTTCAGCATCTAATCGATGAACGAATACCTTTTGGTCTTTTTGCACTTTAAACTGCTGCCCTGCTATCTCTACAATTGCGTACATGTTTGACTCGAATTAAAATTAGGAGTGCAAAGATAATAAATCATATTCAATTTCAAAACAACTAACGCTTTTTCTTTCGTATGCCGCGTAAAAGTAGTTCGTGGAAGTTGACTAAAAAGACTCCTGAAAGCAGAACGAGCATGGAAATGAATTGCATGTAGGTAATCGATTCCTTTAGGATGAAGCCGAAAAGTACAGCGAATATGGGGATTAGATAGGTAACGGAGCTCGCGAATATAGCAGAGGTTAATTTAATGAGCCGGTTAAAATAAATGTTAGAAATGGCTGTACCAATTACACCTAAAAGAACTACATAACCTAGGGCAGACCATCCAAAGGGTTTGTTTAGGATGTCATGATGGGTGCCCTCGTATAGAAAGCTAGATAAGGCGAAGGGAAGAATGCTGAACAGGCCCAACGACGTTACTTCAAGTGGACTGATGTGGCTTAGTTTATGACGTATCGTATTCACGCTGATTCCGTATAGTAAGGTGGCAATCAAAACAGCGCCAATATGTGAAGGACTATTTATTAAGGTTAAATGTCCTCCGGAAGTCACCAATGAAACGATGCCAGCGGTACCTATTAATATGCCGACTACTTGCAACCAATGGACTTTAGTTTTAAATGCAATAAATGCAATAAAAACGGTAAAAATTGGGGTGAAGCTATTCAGAATGCCACAAAATCCGCTGCTTAGCCCAGTGCCCGCATAGGTGAAAAGGTAGGAGGGTATAAAATTCCCACAAAGTCCTACGATTAATAAATACGGTGCGCTTTTGG
>JAIXRD010000285.1 GCA_027485365.1 Cryomorphaceae bacterium
GCAAATGATGATAAAATCATCCCTTCAATCAAGAGGTGCGGAATTTTTTCCATTAAATACCGATCCTTGAACGTGCCCGGTTCAGATTCATCGGCGTTACAAACTAAATATCTCGGAACACCTTCAGGTTTGGCTAGAAAGGACCATTTCATTCCCGTTGGGAAACCAGCGCCTCCACGACCGCGTAAACCTGATTTTTTAACTTCTTCAACCACTTCATCTGGAGACATCTTTTTCAAAGCTTTCTCAAGCGTGGCATATCCTCCATTTTTTATATATACATCAATTCCGTCAATCCCAGGAACATCTACGTGTTCTAATAACAATCTTCTGTTTTTCATATCAATCGGGCTTACTGGATTTCACCGTTTCGGTATTGTTCAATTAAGGCATCTACTTTTTCTATGGATAAATGCTCGTGGTATTTATTTTTACATTGGAGTAAGGGACCATATCCACAACCGCCTAGGCATTCAGCTGTTTTTAGGGTAAACATGCCGTCTGACGTAGTTTCTCCAACCTTAATATCTAGTTTTTTTTCCATGTGTTCAATGAGTTGATCACTTCCAACGAGCATACAAGGTCCGGTTCTACAAACTTCTAATACATGTTTTCCAACGGGTTGTAGGTGGAACATGGTATAGAATGTAGCCACCTCATATACTTCAATGGCTTGAATCTTCAGGAAATCAGCAATTTTGTTCATTACTGGAACACTTAACCAACCATATTCTGCTTGGGCAATGTGTAGAATTTGAATAAGTGCGCTTTTTTCTTTGTCCTGAGGGAATTTTTTAACTACCTCATTCATTTGTTGCATCATTGAGTCTGAAAATACAACAACTTCATTCGGGTCAAATACGGGTTGTGAGGTATGGCTCATATCTTATGCATCTAATTCGCCAGCAATTACATTGATGCTACTTAAAGTAATAACCGCATCGCTAATGTTCGCTCCTGAAATCATCTCAGGGTAGGCTTGATAATAAATAAAACAAGGTCTTCTAAATTGTAATCTGTAAGGCGCTCTTCCACCGTCGCTAATTAGGAAATAGCCTAATTCTCCATTGCCGCCTTCTACGCTATGATAAACTTCACCAACAGGCACATCGCTTTCACCCATTACAATTTTAAAATGATAAATTAAGGCTTCCATGTTGTTATAAACATCCTTTTTTTCTGGTAAGAAAAACTCGGGAATGTCAGCATGGAATGGACCTTCGGGTAAATTGTTGTATGCTTGGTGGATAATACGTAAACTCTGACGGATTTCTTCTTGACGCACCATGAATCGATCATAGGTATCACCATTAACACCCACTGGAATAGTGAAATCGAAATCTTCGTATGAGGAATATGGATGCATTACTCTAACATCATAATCTACTCCTGCTGCGCGAAGATTCGGCCCAGTAAATCCGTACGCTAATGCTCGCTCTGCAGAAATTGGTCCAGCTCCTTTGGTACGATCCATAAAAATACGGTTGCGTTCAAGCATCCCGTTCCACTCTTCAAAAGCCTTCGGGAAGGTACTCAAGAATTCTTTTAGTTTTTGGTGGAAAACCGGGGTGAAATCTTTATCAAAACCACCGATTCGACCGATATTTGTAGTCAAGCGAGCGCCACACATTTCTTCGTAAAGCTCGTAGATTTTCTCACGTTCGGAGAATGGATAGAAGAAACTAGTCAATGCTCCAGTATCTACACCAATAATCGAATCACAAATTAAATGGTCTGCAATACGTGCCAATTCCATTATAATGACACGCATGTACTGAACACGCTTTGGAACTTCTACTTGAAGTAATTTTTCAACCGTCATGTGCCATCCTAGGTTATTGATCGGGGAAGAACAATAATTTAAACGGTCTGTGATTGGCGTAATTTGATTGTAAGGCCTGCGTTCTGCTAATTTTTCAAATGCGCGGTGAATATAACCGACAGTTTGTTCTGAGGTTAGGATTTTTTCCCCATCAACAGTTAAAATATTTTGAAAAATCCCATGCGTAGCAGGGTGGGTTGGACCAAAATTTATGGTTGCTATATCGCCATCAATGGTTTCTTTAGAAAGCACTTGGCCATTCGAAAGTTTTATAAGATTGTCTGTTTGTTCCATCATTCATCAATTAACGTCCAAAAAATCGGTCATCTTTATCCTCTCTTGTTCCATCCTCGAGGTGATACTGTTTTAACATCGGGTGGTAATCCATTTCATCCATGTTAAGAATGCGCGTCATGTTCGGATGTCCTTCGAATTGAATTCCGAAAAAATCAAAAGTTTCTCGTTCTTGCCAGTTGGCCCCATCAAACAAAGGGGTTAAACTCTTAATGCCTGGATTATCTTGAGAAAGGTAACATTTGATGCGAAGACGAATGGCATTTTTCCAGCTGTGCAAGTGATAAACCACACACAGTTCTCTTCCTTTTTCTTCCGGATAATGAACACCGCCAATCAAGGTTAAAAAATTAAAAGAAAGCGTAGCGTCGTTCTTTAAAAGTTCAATTACACCAAACGCTTCAGAAGGTGAGATTTCAATAACAAGGGTATCATAAAGCACTTCTGAAGTGATAATCTTCGATCCAAGTTGGACTTGCAACGCATCAAGTAGTGTGTTATTTGTCATTGTCGGCATTGGTTACTTCGATTTCATAATTCCCTAATAAATGACGGTATTCCTCGCTGTATCGTCTGCGCATTGGTTCATGTTTGACGAGTCTGTGAATGTTCATTACACCGTCGATAATTTGCTCTGGTCTTGGAGGACAACCAGGCACGTATACGTCTACTGGAATAATTCGATCAATGCCTTGTAGTACACTGTACGTATCGAAAATACCACCCGACGAAGCACATGCACCAACAGAAAGCACCCATTTTGGTTCTGCCATTTGCTCATATACTTTTTGCAGTACCGGCGCTAATTTTTTGGAAATGGTACCTGCAACGATCAATAGGTCGGATTGTCGGGGAGTAAAGCTCATTCGCTCCATACCAAATCGAGATAAATCGTAGGTGGACCCCATGGTGGCCATGAATTCGATACCGCAGCATGAGGTTGCAAAAGGAAGCGGCCAAACAGAGTTTGATCGCGCTAAGGCAACAGCTTTGTCAAGGGTTGTAAGTTGATACCCTTCACCGTTGATTACTTCTAAGTCTTCTATTTTTCCCATTCTAATGCTCCTTTTTTACGAACGTAAATAAAGCCTACCAAGAAGAAGGCTACAAACAATACAACAGCTAAAAGCCCTTCTAGTTTTAGTTGATGAAAATTAACTGCGTAAGGGTAAAAGAAAATCACTTCTACATCGAACAAAACAAATAGAATCGCCGTCATGAAATACCGAATAGAAACGGGAAATCTTGCATTACCTTGCGATTCAATTCCGCACTCAAAATTCTCTTCTTTACGTTTTGTTTTTACTCGAGGACTTAACAAATGGGTTGCCACTAAGGTGAAAACCACAAAACCCGCTGCTACTGCAACTTGCATTAGTAGCGGAAGGTAGTTTATATTTGAACTTGTATCCATGATTTCGGATGTTTAGTTTTATTCGCGAGCAAATTTACTTTTTTCGTTGGATTAGCCACACTATAATTTGAATTAATTGCACAAAAAGGTTTGATTTTTATTCGAAAAATTAACCGAGTTGAAATGAAAAAGGACAGCATTGCTGTCCCTTTAATCATGTGATTAGTTAAATCCTAATGCTGACTTGCTAAGTAGCGTTCTGCATCCAAGGCCGCCATGCACCCGGTACCGGCAGCGGTAATGGCTTGACGGTAGGTTTTATCGGCTGCATCTCCTGCAACAAAAACCCCAGAAACATTCGTTTTTGAAGTTCCTAATTGCTCGTATTTGATATAACCCGTTTCATCCAAATGAATAAAATCTTTGAAAATATCGGTATTTGGTTTGTGACCTATCGCAACAAAGAATCCAGTGCATGGAATTTCTTTTAATTCTCCGGTTAAGGCGTTCTTTACCCGAACTCCGGTAACGAGTTGCCCATCTCCTAACACCTCATCGGTTTCCGTATTAAATAGGATTTCTATGTTAGGCGTATTTTTGACACGTTCCGCCATAATTTTTGATGCTCGGAATTCATCTTTTCGCACTAACATGGTAACCTTGGTGCAAAGTTTTGATAAATAATGTGCTTCTTCACATGCCGAATCTCCAGCACCAACGATTACTGTTTCTTGTCCGCGATAGAAAAACCCATCACATACGGCACATGCAGATACACCACCACCCGTTTGAAGATATTTTTGTTCGCTTTCAAGTCCAAGATATTTTGCTGAGGCTCCTGTTGCAATAATTACTGTTTTGGCGTGGATTTCTGTTCCATCATCAGCCCAACATTTATGGATTCCACCTGAAAAATCTACTTTCGTAATAAATCCTGAACGGACCTCCGTTTCAAAACGAAGGGCTTGATCTCTGAGTTGAACCATCATTTCTGGCCCACTAATTCCTTGAGGATAGCCAGGGAAATTCTCTACTTCATTTGTGGTGGTTAGTTGTCCTCCAGGTTGAAGACCTTCATACATTAGTGGTTTCATGTCTGCACGCGCCGCATAAATTGCTGCTGTGTAACCTGCAGGACCAGAACCGATGATTAAGCATTGTGTTTCTTGTATCATTTGTTTGATTTTTTTTTTTTTTTTTTAAGATAATTGTTTGCTTATACCGATTAATATCCTTTATATGTTTATCAAAATTAATTATGGGAATTTCTTATCTTCGCCACCTAAAATTAAAACACATGAAGAAAATATTAAGCGTTTTTACCTTATTGGTTCTTACGATTTCACTTGGTTTAGCACAGCCTAAGGAGGAGATTAATTGGTATTTGAAAAGTCCTAAAAAAGATAAAGTATATGGAACCGCGGCCAATGAGGCCTATGAAATTCTTACAGGGAAAAAGGCAATTCCTGTAATTGTTGCAGTAATCGATAGTGGCGTCGAGACAGATCACGAGGATTTGAAAGATGTAATATGGGTTAATGAAGATGAAATCCCAGGAAACGGTAAGGACGATGACAATAATGGCTATGTGGATGATGTAAATGGATGGTCTTTCCTTGGTGGACCAGTTGAGGATATTGAAGATGAAGCATCCGAATTAAAACGTCTGGTGTTTATTGAGCGAAAATATTTCGGATCCAAACGCGCTGATGAAGTTCCTGAAGCGGATAAAGCACGTTTTGAAGCGTATCAAACTATGAAGAAAAAATACGATGAAGAGGTTGCAAAGAATGCCGCGTCATATCAGGGCGTTAAAATGTTTGCCGATTTTATTCAGCATGTTAAAGATGCATCCGGTGGCGTGTTTTCGAAAGAAACCATTAGTAATTATACTCCCCAAAATGATAGAGAAAAAGCGATTCAAAGTCGAAGCAAGTTATTTTTCATTTCAATGACACCAGAACAATTGGATCATGAGGTTTCTGGGGCACTCACGATGTTCGAGGGGCAAGTTAAGATGGCGGCCATTGATGCGGATAGTGTCAGGGCAGCTGTGGTAGGGGACGATCCGAATAACTTATCGCAACGTTATTATGGGTGTAACCGCTATGAAGGACCTGATGCAATGCACGGAACCCATGTATCCGGAATCATTGCCGGGATGAGAGGAAATGGAATAGGTATCGATGGGGTAGCTAACAATGCTAAAATCATGGTGCTTCGTGCAGTACCAAATGGGGATGAGTGTGACAAGGCTGTAGCCACTGCGATTCGTTACGCCGTTGACAATGGAGCCAAAGTAATTAATATGTCGTTCGGGAAATATTATGTTCTCCACAAGGAATATGTGGATGAGGCTGTTAAGTATGCCATGGATCATGATGTGTTGCTAATTCATGCCGCAGGAAACGATGCAAAAAATAAAGATGTGGAGGATTCATACCCTACACGCATTGCTAAATCAGGAACTACCTTCCCGAATTGGATTGACGTGGGCGCTTCAGGAGCATCACGTAAGCCTAAAAAAATATTGGCAGACTTTTCAAATTACGGAGCGACCACTGTAGATTTTTTTGCGCCAGGTGTAGACATTTATTCAACGGTTCCTGATGGTAAATATGAAGATGCATCAGGGACATCTATGGCATGTCCGGCTACTGCGGGTGTTGCGGCGTTAATTAGAAGTTATTTCCCAACGTTGACAGCGATACAAGTGAAGGAAGTGCTAATGAGTACAACGACACCTTACAAGAAGAAAGTTACTGTGCCAGGAAGTAAAAAGAAACTTAAAATGAATCAAGTTTGTATTACTGGCGGGTTTGTAAATGCTGCTAAAGCGGTTAGTTACATTCTAACAATGACTGGATCAGGTAACTAATAAGCCAGCTTACTTCCGGCACTAATCAATTGCGCTTTTTTAGAGGCTGTATACAGTGTCCAAGTGCGATTGGGTGTAAAGTCAATCCGATAATGAGCCTTACCACGGACCGTCAGGTGGTTTGCGTATACTTGGATTTCACTGTCCTTGACTTTAATTGTGGAATTGTTCCTTAATACGTATGTTTCCATGGTTTTAAACGGATATATTTTTTGATAATCAGACAGTATACGTTTCATGCTGTTGGAGGTGTTGATTGGACTACAAAATAGGGTTACATGAGTTTTCCGCTTATACAGCAAAATCGGGCGTTTTGCTTGTAAAATCATAAGGTGCGATTCCATTTGGTATTGATAACGGTTATAACTTAGTCCTGCCAATACGATTAATCCCATCGCGCATTTTTGCCCTAAAGGTGCTTTACCGTGAAGTATCCATAAAAGGACAATAAATACAGACACAAGTGCCCATAATTCCATGGAAAATCCTCCTTCCACAGCCCCTGGAATCTCAGCAATACAACCAATAAATACGTTCATAACGCGAAGAGAAAGACTGAATATATATCCTAACAAACTACCAATATGAGGAATCCAGCTCAATAAAAGGAACGCAAAACCAAGGTACATGGCGATTCCCGATAGGACAACTATTCCAAGATTTGCAATCAGGAAATAATTGGGAAAACTATGGAAATAATAAAGTATAAGTGGAACGGTGAATAATTGTGCGGCTAAAGCTACGGATGAATGCTCCCAAATAAAGCTAAGGAGTTTGGACTTGGGAGTCCAACATGATGCAATTCGTTCTTTATAGGTTTGAATGCCAAAAACCGCCGCAAAGGATAATTGGAAACCAATGTCGTAAATGCATGCGGGGTCGAATAGGTACATTAAAAATCCACACCAGAGTAAGATGTAATTCGGATTGCTGGTGCGTTGAAATACTTTTCCGAGGTTTACTAGTGTGAACATGGTTACCGCACGGATAACTGAAGGGGAGAATCCCGTTAACCCTGCATAACTCCAAAGTATAATGAGCGCGAACAGAATCGCCCAAGATTTGCGTATAATTCCGGGTAATAATCCGAAACTCCAGAGTATTAATTCTGCAAATAACGCAATGTGCATCCCTGAAACGGCAAGTACATGAATAGCACCTGTTGCAGCAAAGGATTTTTTGGTTTCATCGCTCACTTCCGATGTGTTTCCTAATAATAGTGCTTTTGCTAAGCCGAGTTCTTCGCCGCGCAGATGATGTTCAAATGACCTGTTAAACCATTCCCTTAATTCCAACATCCAATCATCCCAAGACCTAAGGTGTCCGATTGATATGTAAGCGTTTCCGATATTACATTGCGTATGAATTCCTTTGGTAGCATAGTAATTTTCCATGTCAAAGCTTCCGGGGTTTCCGCTGTTTATAATGGGTTCAATGGGAGACACTGTGAAGATTAAATCCCCGCGATGGATGTTGATACTGGTATCAAAATAACAAATGGTTTTTTCCTTTACTGAATTTATTGAACGGTGGTCTATTCGATGTAACTCTGCTATCGCTTTAATTCGCTTGTTTTTACCTTCTTTGATTTCACGAATTAGAAAAACGTGGTTTGATTTCTTTGGAATTTCAGGGTTAGTTTCTTGTGCGAAAACACCCAGTATTATATGAAAGCAAGCGATAGCAAAAAGAAATTGAACACTGCGGAACGTGCATTTCAAATAGATGCTCATACTTATAATTAACAAGCAGACTACCATTTCGAATGGCCAAGAAAGTGTTCGTGAAGGTATCACATCATGACCAATAAAAAATGCGAAAAATAGTAAGGGCATGATGGGTTCAGGCCCAAGAATTCTAGGGAACAAGTTTTGCATGAAAAAGGATGTTACTTAACGGTAGAATTTTCCGTCGATAAGTTGGATTTTCTGAGTTAATTGCATGTCTCGAATCACACGCTTTAAATCCGCTTCAGGCAAAGGGATTCGTTCGATTAATTCTAAGTATCCGAGCGGAATAGTTAACGCTTCAAGTATAAATTCTTCGGTTCGCTCCATTGGAATATGTTCTTTCTGACAAACATCGCATACCATACACCGTTCGGATTCTTGTCCGAAATACGCCAAAATGTTTTGTGATCGACAACTTGTTGAACTGAGGTATGAGCTAACGGAATCAAGTTTTAATTGGGCTAATTCCTTTCGTTTTGTATAGGATTCATAGGATAATTGGAAATAATCATCTGGTCTTCGTTCGTTGAGGAAGGTCACTGTTGGAAGGTGTATTGCAGGTGAATATTCAATAATACCGTTCAAATCGAGAAATGTTAGTATTTCATTGAGCCTTTGTTCAGTGATTTTTAAAATACTTGCTGCTTTGTTTCCTTGGAACACCGCCGCATGCAACTCATCTTGGCCAGTAATCCGTTCAATTATTTGTATAACCGGATGTGTTTCAGGATACTTTATTTGGAAATTATATAAATCCAGCCCGTGGACTAACAGTCTTACCCTGGGTGCTTGGAATGTGGATTCATTGAAATGAAGTTCTTGATTTAATTCAAGAATTTTAATGACATTATACACTTCAATGTAACTAATTGAAAGTTCGTTAGCCAGCAGGTTGAGGTCAATTGGATATGTTTCATTTTTTCCGGATCCGATGGCAATTCTTAAATAACTCAACAGGTGCTCATAGCATGATTTAATTTGTTCAATTGGCGGAAACTTTAATTGGAATCTCTTATTGTATGATTCCGTCTCTGTCCCATCAATAAACACAATCGAACGTGCTTGTAGTCCGTCTCTGCCACCTCGGCCAGCCTCTTGCACATAAGATTCCAAGTTTTCTGGGAAATCATAATGAAGCACATAACGTACATTGGGTTTATCTATTCCCATACCAAATGCGTTGGTAGCAATCATAATCGGGGTAACTCCAGCCATCCATTGATTAAGCGAAGTACTCCGTTCTTCAGGGCTCATCCCGCCGTGATACATACTGGCATTGAGTTTATTCGACATAAACACTTTGGCTAATTCTTTAACCGCTTTGCGTGTAGAACAATATACAATACCGGTCATGTGATCCTTACCATTGCAATAGGCAATAATACTTCCCATTTTATTGGGTGTTTGCACTACTTCATAGCTTAAATTTTCCCGATAAAAACTAACTTCATGGATGTAGGGATTATTCAGGGATAAGGCCTCAATTATATCGTCCTTTACACGTTGAGTTGCTGTCGCCGTTAGGGCTATGATGGGTATTGTTGGTCTAGCGTCGCGTAAACTTTGAATATTTAAATAGGACGGGCGAAAATCATGTCCCCACTCTGAAATGCAATGTGCTTCATCAACCACGATTAAGTTGACAGGCATTTGCTTAAATCGTTCTTTAAAAAGAGGCGTTTGTATGCGTTCTGGAGAGACATAAAGAAAGTCGAATGCGCCAAGTGCGGCATTATTCAACAGGATATCAATTTCTCTAAAACCCATGGCACTGGTTACGGCGGAAGCCCTAATGCCTTTGGATTTTAGTGACTTAACTTGGTCATCCATGAGTGCAATAAGCGGTGATATAACTAGGGTAAGGCCACCTTTAACTAAACCCGGAACCTGAAAGCAAATTGATTTTCCTCCACCCGTAGGAAGTAATGCAAGAACATCCCTGTTGTCTAAAGCTGCTTGAATTATCGGTTCCTGGGTTGGACGGAATGCTGTAAACCCCCAAAAGGTTGATAGAATGTCTAACGGATTTTTTTGCATGGGTGAAAAGACGAGTAAATGTAACATTTATTACCTTGTCTCATTTAAAATTAGTTGTTCGCCATATTAATTCGGTGTATATTCGCATTCAATTTTTGAAGGATGGCAATATCGGAACTTACGATTTCAGTTGAGCAATGCAAAGATTCTGCAGTAAACCGTGTGGATTGGGATAACCTTCCCTTTGGACGGGTGTTTACCGACCATATGTTTTTAATGGAATATGCAGATGGGCATTGGCAAGACCCTAAAATTATGCCTTTTCAAGACATCCCGATGCACCCTGCAATGTCGGCTATTCATTACGGTCAAAGTATTTTCGAAGGGTTAAAAGCCTACAAACATGAGGATGGAAGACTTTCTGTTTTTCGTCCAGACATGAACGCAAAGCGATTTAATGAGTCTGCAATTCGCATGTGCATGCCAGAAGTTCCTGAAGCGTTATTTGTAGAATGCATCAGAAAACTTGTATCTATTGATTCAAGTTGGGTTCCAAATAAACCAGGTTATTCCTTGTATATCCGTCCATTTATGTTTGCTACCGATGCATGGGTAGGTATTAAACCTTCGGAAACTTATAAATTCATGATTTTACTTTCCCCCGTTGGAAATTACTATGCAGAACCTGTGCGTGTTAAAATTGAGTCATACTATACTCGTGCCGCACAAGGTGGTGTAGGACGCGCCAAAGCTGCAGGAAACTACGGTGCAAGTTTATATCCAGCAAAACAAGCGCAAGATCATAATTTCCACCAATTGGTATGGACAGATGCCAAGGAGCATAAGTATATTGAGGAATCTGGAACAATGAACATAGTTTTCCAAATTAATGATACGTTAATTACCCCATCAGAAGAGCAAGATACGATATTAAGGGGAATCACGAAACGATCCATTATTGAATTAGCCAGTAGTTGGGGGATTGCGGTAGAAGAGCGCAAAGTAAGTGTTGAAGAAGTAATTCAAGCATTACGTGATGGTACCATGCAAGATGCCTTTGGGGCAGGAACTGCAGCAACCTTAGCCCAAATTGATATAATCGGTTATAAAGAGGAGGTATTTAAGTTGCCAGCGATGGAGAATCGAACCCTCTCAAATCGAATAAAAGAACACCTAGACGCCCTGAAAATTGGAAAGGTTGAGGATACCTTCGGTTGGAATTATTTCGTTTAATGTTTTAATCTTTCTAGTTTAGCGTTTGTCAATATAAATAAGCGTATTGAAGCTATTACTAATTCTCGTTTCTTGGATATTTACTACAATCGCTTATGCGCAATCCGTAGTAAAAATTTCCTGTATTGATAGAAATTCCCTCGAACCAATAGCAAATGTTAATTTAACGCTTAGCTTGCAAGATTCTATTCAAACGTGTAAGTCGAATGTTGCGGGCCTTGCTCAACTCGTACTATTGGATACAAAAGAACTATTCTACATAAGCAGTGAGCATCCGATGTATGAACCCTTAAGTTACAGGTATCAGTCCGTAAGAAATACCTCAGATACCTTATTCATTAAATTGGTTTTAAAGCCTATTAAAAGCCAATCGATGGACCAGGTTGTTATAAAAGCGCCGGGAATACCTGATACGGTATTTAATTCTACAGAATTTCATGTTGCGGATTTTGAAGTCACAGATGCTGGAGATTATATCCTATTGGTGTATCCCAAACGATCGGGACACAACAATGCAATATTGTGGTATGATGGAAATCGTATAAAGGATAGCATGTCAATCCATGGTATAGGGATTAATTTAGTTAAAGATTACAGAGATAATATTCATCTGATTTGTCAAGAAGAGGTGTATCATGTTTCGCATAAGAATGATTCCTTAGCCTTATTTTCAATTCCAAAGGATTATTTCCTTGATTATATTCTTCCCATTGTGGATACAACGACGAGTAAGTTGTTTTTCTCGAATTTTAATATGTACTATCCTGCATTTGATTATTTCGCCCTAGATCAAATCGATTCGAGCTACCGTAAAATTATTCATATTGAAGATCCATTAATGATGGAATTGTACC
>JAIXRD010000133.1 GCA_027485365.1 Cryomorphaceae bacterium
CTATATAAAAACATTATGATGTTTAGTTGCACTCAACAATGTAACTACATGGCAATCATTATGTATGAAACTACCAATGTATTTGAATTGCACATTGGAAATAAGCCAATCTGTACAGGTTGGAATAGTGGCTTAGCGATTCAAGGGTCTGAAAATAATCCAATGACCGTAGCGCACATTACCCCGGGAAGAAATAACCAAGTTTGGGGTGCAAATCAGGACGGTCGCCGATTTACCCCAACAGCTCCTAATAATACAAACCAATACACCATGGCTCAAATTCCATATGTATTGGTTTCTAGTCCAGGCACAAATTTCATTTGGCAGAACACGTTGGGTCAAACATTCCCATACAATAACGGAACCTTAGTGGTTAATAATGTCCCAACCCCTGGGCCAACAGGTTATTTTCTTTCAGGATCTGCTTGTAATGCGAGTATCGGTTCGATCACCAATGATACGACATGGATTTCCATTGGCGGAGCGGCAGTAAATGTTACAACAACAAATGATATCTGTTCTCAATCCATTGGGTCTGTAACTGCCAATCCAACAGCAGGTACGCCACCATTTACATATACTTGGACACCAAACATTGGGAACACACAAACTGTAAACAATCTCCCAGCGGGAACGTATTCAGTAACTGTTCAAGATGCAAGCGGTTGTCCAGCCACAGGAACTGGAGTTATTGGTGATACACCGGCTCAATATACTGCTACAATGACACAGGTAAGTTGTCCAGGTGGTAATGATGGCACGGCTACAGCTAACATAATACCTGCAGCCGCAGGTGCCACATATACTTGGAGTAATGGCCAGACTACCCAAACGGCTACTGGTTTAAGTGCCGGTACATATACCTGTAACGTTGCAACTCCAAGTGGTTGTTCAGGAAGTGTTTCCATAACGGTTACTGAAATACCGGCGATGATTTTGAATTTAACCAATGTTGTTAATGCAAATTGCAATAGCATTAATAACGGTAGCGCAACCATGAATGTTTCTCAAGGTACACCAGGTTATCTTTATAGTTGGACGGGCTCTGCCTCCGTATCAAACATGGCTATCGACTTAGGTGCTGGACCACATACAGTCACTGTAACAGATGCCAATGGATGTGTACAAGATACAACCTTCAACATAAGTGAACCTCCTGCATTAGCTATATCCTTCTTAACACAAGACACGATGATTTGTCCTGAGGCAAGCATTACATTAAGTGCTCAAGGTGTTGGTGGTTCAAGCCCATACATTTTTAGTTGGGTAGATAATAATGGGAATTCATTTGGTCCGGCAAGCTCTATCACGGTTGATCCAGCTACCACGCCTACCCAATACTGTGTTACACTTTCGGAGCAATGTGGATCACCAAGTACACAACAATGCATGACAATCACCTTCCCTACACCAATCATTCCAAGCATAGCACCGAATTATCCGATTCTGTGTATGCCAGGTTCATTCAATTTTTCGAATACCTCTTCCAACGCAGCAGAAATTGCATCTACTGTTTATACATTTTCTAACGGTGATACGTACACTGTTCCAGGGATGCAGAATTTTTCAAACACCTTTCCTTATCCCGGATTTTACAGTGTCAACATGACTGCAACCTCTATCTATGGCTGTGTTTATACGAACAGTACGCAGGATATCGTTGAAGTGACCCCCTTACCTACAGCAGACTTTGTACTTTCAAGAAACCCTGTAACCTGGTTTGAAACCTCGGTTCAAGCAAATGATAATTCTCAAGGAAACATTGTAGATTGGCAATGGTCTTGCGATGGTGCAGAAAGTATCACCAGCAATGGGATTAACTCAATGTTTACCTTCCCACAAGGCGTAGTTGGTACATATTATTTAAACTTAACGGTAACTACTGCACAAGGGTGTTCAGACTCGATTTCATTGCCTTTAGAAATTATTCCAGACATCGTGTTCTATGTACCGAATACATTTACTCCTGATGATGACGAACACAACCAAACGTGGAGGTTTTATGTTGAAGGCATCGATGAGATGGGCTTTCATTTAACGGTATATAACCGATGGGGAGAAACCGTTTGGGAAACGTTTGATCCTGTAGGTGAATGGGATGGTATGTATGGAGGGAAATTGGTTCAACCGGGTGTTTATACGTGGACAGCTTGGTATAAAGAACGTGACAGTGATGGCAAGAAAATTAGACAAGGATTTATAAATGTATTGAGATAATCATGAAAAAGCTTTTAACCGTATTCTTCATTGCTAGTATTCTGTTTGGTTGCGGCGTCGTGGATATTTCATCGCTCCCAACTGGAAATTCTACACCAACTAAACCTCAACTAACGAACGATGAAGTAATAAAAGGGTTAAAAGAAGCCTTAACCGTTGGGATTAAAAATTCAGTAGATTCAAGTTCGGTACTTGATGGTTTTTTAAAGAATCCTGCAATACGTTTACCATTCCCTCCAGATGCAATTAAAGTCAAAGAGAAAGCAATTAGTCTAGGGATGCAAGGACAAGTAGATAAATTTGAAACCACCTTGAATCGTGCGGCCGAAGAGGCTGTCAAAGAAGCTTTACCTATTTTTAAAAACGCCATAATAAACATGTCTATTCAAGATGGATTTGCCATATTGAAGGGCGGAAATGGTGCAG
>JAIXRD010000108.1 GCA_027485365.1 Cryomorphaceae bacterium
ACCAAACGGTATAATGTTGGAGCGATTCAGACGTGATGTGAATTCTAGACAGTACGCCTTTGAGCATGCAGACAAGTATATATTCCCTGGATGAATAATTTTCATTTCTTTAATTAACTTTATTTCTTTGATGAGAAATTTCGCAACCTATTTTAAGGATTTTGAGCACGCAAAGTTTGATAAAAATCATCTCGCCAAATCCATATGTTGGTATCCTAGCGCTGGCGATGACTTCAGACATATCGCATACCTTGAAAAAGCAAACTTGAAGAGCGGTTATACAAGTACCTCTCACATTTACATTTTAACGGACTATTATTTGCCGACGAAGGATAAGAATGGAATAGACCTTTTCAAATCCGGAACTGTTTTATTTGAAACTAATACGGCTACGGATTCTACCCAACTTAAAATACTCTCTACAACCGAATTGACCTTGAAGAAGTTTAATGTATGGCCATTTTTTTCTAAGGGACAATTCGAAAGAGGGCTGTTTTATGGCAATGGAGATCACTATTCCAATAAGGTTTTCTTCCTTTTGACAGAACTCAGTATTTTTCAAAATGGAAGAACAATAAAAGTACTAATACCCTGCTTCTATTTCACCCACGAAAACTGCAATTTTTTGGTCGATTTTTTACTTCACAATCAACTGTGCGTGGATACCTTAGTTCATATACAAGACGGTGGAGGGACCATGGGCGGAAGTTATCTAAACATGGACTTTATATATCAGTTTCAAAAGCTTCTCAAAATCAAGCAGGTCATTACCGACAAAAGCACTAACACGAAGGTATTCCATTACGATGCTCGTGCACTCATGATGGATTACCTCGATTACTCCAATCATTTTAATCAGGCGCGTAAAGGCCATTTATTACAAGGATTGCAAGATCACACATGGATCGATAATCCATTGCTGAATTGGGAAGAAGAGAAAATAGCGAAATCCTACTATGGAGAAACCCTCTATAATAGGACAGAACGATGCTACTATCTATGGAAAAAAAGAATCTAATCAAATAAATAAACAACTATGGACATTTTAATTTCACGGGAAAACGCGCTTTCCATTTCTTTGGTTCCGTGTAAAAAAAACTATGAAGATTATTCTGCACTTTCATTAACTGCAGGGAATTATTCAGCCAACCTTTGTGATTTTAACCTCTTACCGAAGGGATTACATGGAGACAGAAAATTACGCCAGCTATACGATGATTTTATAGCCAAGGTTAATACCTCTAAGGAAATTGGTGTAATGAATCAATTTCCACCAACGCTGTATTTTTTCGTGCCGCATACAAAAGGTGATGAACAAATTGATGGCCTGTTAATGGATTTATTCAATGCTCTCCATGCTAACAATGCGCAGGAAGTATTGCTTACCCACTGGATGCTTATTAGTGAAAAACCTTCTGATATAGAATTTGATGGCCTCATTCATTTTATCAAGCAAAACTTAAATACTGACATAAAAAGAATTTACCTTAGAATCGATGAAAAATTTCGCAGCGATTTTATCCAACGATTCAACCAATAACTAACGTTAAACAATGTTTTCATGAAAGAACAAGCACACGACAGTTGGGCTCAATATTATGATTTCGTATACCAGAAAACGTATGGTGAATTTTATGATAGATTCAATGAATTAACGTTACAAACCATTCAAAAAATTCTACCTTACAAAGGCAGTATTTTAGATTTGGGTGCCGGAACGGGGCGGCTTTCCATACCATTAACCCAAATTGGCTATCACGTAACAGCTGTCGAGAAAAGCACCAGAATGGCTGCAGTGCTTTCAGAAAATGCCGAGCTTTCAAACATCAATCTAGATTTATTTGTAGGAGACATTAGTCAGTACAATAACGGTAAAGCTGATTTAGCGTTGGCACTATTTACCGTATTAGGTTACGCATGCTCTTCAATGGATCTCCAACTTATCATCGAAAATATTAAAAACCACCTAAATCCTAACGGATTATTCTTTTTTGATTTACCAAATACCGTTTTTTTTGGAAGAATTGATTTATTAAACAAACATGAATTAGACTTTAAAAGGAATGTCACCTTGAAACCTCTTCAGGATAATGTGTATGAATATCATGAAAAATGCAGTGGTGTTTTTCAAGGCAGTAATTTTTCATACGAGGATACTTTTATTATACGCCATTGGAAAATGGAAGAAGTAACCGAAATATTAGGCAATTACGGTTTTATAGACACTGGTCTTCGTTTTGATCAGTTTGCATCGACGGGATCAGACTATCGATTGTATAAATTGCAGTAATGACTCTTCTGATTTCAAACAATAAACACCCTTTTATGTGAAGAAATCACAGCGGAGCGAGAAAACGAGTTATATACTAAAATTAAATCACGCTACGACGAGCAAATCTCACCGTATTATGCGGCAAGCCGTTTGTGGGTGGATGCCATCATTGACCCCATCGAAACAAGAAAAGTGATTTCCATGGGAATTTCCATGGCGAATCATGCTAAACCTACCAAACGGTATAATGTTGGAGCGATTCAGACGTGATGTGAATTGTAGGCAAGACTTGAGAATCAACAGCTAAGCACCAAAAGTTCCTACTTTTTTATAATTCACATAATTGGGATTAATTCCGATTAGGAGTAACGCATCTTTTATTCGATCTTTCAATGTTCGTCGTTCCATAGAAATATCCGTGTTAAAACTCCAATTCATTGCTTCAATGCGTTCGCGCATCACCGAAGGATGTTTTCCATTAAATCGTTTTACTTGAGTTAGGTGCTTTTCGTATTCAAAATGGTCTACGGAAGGGATGTTCGAAGCCATCCACTCATCATCGTGCCATAGTTTGTTGAAATTACGCTGTTTACGCTGCATCGCATGTGGTTCTTTCACCCACCCATAATGGTGAATGTGTACTGGAAGAGCCACTACATTAAGTTTCTCATTATCTCCTTTGCGGAACCCTTGAGCATCTCGATAGGAATAAATATTCGACCGATTGCGTACAATTCGAATCTCATGTTTGTACCACGAGTTGGATGCGCCAATGTAGTCGTATGATCCATAGAAATGACGGTATTTGAATAAAAAGCCATCGACGTTTTCGTCGTTCAAGTGGTGCTCCATGGCTTGGCGGATTAAGGCATCCTGACCTTCCTCCAAAACTTCATCTCCTTGAATATAAAAACACCAGTCGCTATCCTTGGATATAGCCCTCAACGCCTTGTTAGTTTCCACGGCCAAGACCTCTCCGTTCGCTCGTAGCGTATCGTCCCAAACCGTTTCTATAATTCGGATTTTAGAACTTCCTATGCCCTCGATAAGCTCCAAGGTAGCGTCGTCTGAATAACCAACAGCAACGAGAAACTCGTCACACAAGGGCAGCACAGAACGTATGGCCTCTCGAATCGGATAGTCATAAATTAAGGCATTTCGAATGAAGGTAAACCCGGTAACTTTCACAATGCAAAGGTGCACAATTTTCTTAGGATTATGAAAACGACCTATATAAGAGGCCCCTTAATATAAGGTCGAGCACGTTGAGGTTGTCGCAAGGTTTGGGTTCAATGGCACGGTAAAGCATATCAATAATGCGTTCTGCAACCTTGTAACGAAATGGTATAAAAGTGGTTATACAATAGCTTTGCTTTCAAAACTAATATTATGAAAAATTTCCTGCACCTTGTTCTCTTTCTTCCGTTTATTGGTTTAAGCCAATCAAATAAAATTCAAGCCGGCATCAGCACCAAAGACAGTGCGAAACTGAGTATTCTCGGGGTTTATCAAGATGATTTCCCTAATATATCTGTGGTTTTCCGAGCTGAGAAAAAAAATGGCAATCCAGTGTTTGGATTGAGCAAAAAAGATTTAACCGTTCTCGAGAATGAAGAGGAATGCCAGGTTATTTCCATTCGAGAACTCTCCAAACAAAAACCTATTAATATAGGCATTGTGTTAGACCATTCAGGATCGATGGATTACGATGAAGGCCAATTACAGCGCTTAGGATATGATATGTTCGATTTACCAATAGATGCACAAGGATTAATCGAATTCCCGAAGGGCTATGTTAAACCTATTACCCTAGCAAAGTCGGCACTTCTTGAATTTGTGGAATCTTTTAACTTCAAAAAAGACAACATTAGTGTCGTAGGCTTCTCTTCAAAAGTTGACCGCACCTTAGGACTGACAAACAACGTTGGAAAAATCAAGCGAAATATTCGAACCATGAAAACCGAAGGAACCACTGCATTTTATGATGCGATAATAGCTGGCTTGAAACAACTTAACGGTGCGGAAGGCATGAACGTCATTGTGGCCCTAACGGATGGAAACGACAACTCTTCTTACGCGAGCTTAGTCAAAACTATAAATGAAGCGAAACAAATGGATATCCCAGTCTATGTTGTTGGATTAGGTGATGTAAACCGAGCAATGCTAGGTCAAATTGCCACAGAAACAGGTGGACAGTTTTTCTATGCGAATTCAGCTAAATCACTACATGCTATTTATGAAAAAATAAGCGAAAAACTTCAATCTTTTTATGATTTGGTCTACCTATCGCCTAACCTATCCAAGGGCTCGTGGGACCGCTCTTTGGAAATCTCATTTGTTAAAGAAGGGCAACACGTAGTAAGTGAAATCGAGCATTTCACAATTGATTCAACAGCGATAGCATATATTAAGCAAAAGAACTTAGAAGCTCAACAACGCGAAGAAGCAGCTAAAGCGGAAGAAGAAAAAGCAGAGGCAGAAGAAGAAGCTCAAGAAAACCTAATACGAAATAGCGGAATTGGCATAGCAGCGCTGTTAGTTACTGGTGGAATTATCTTTTATTTTTCTCGAAAAAAATCCAAACCGCAAGTAGCCATTACTAAAGTTTATCCAAATCCAACGCCAAATAAGGTTAGCATTGAAATACAAAACAATAGATTGATAGAAGGCAAACT